>CALBJU010000477.1 GCA_937893205.1 uncultured Bacteroidota bacterium | reverse complement strand
GACGGACGGGAGACGAATTCTCAAATCACATTCTGGAATGAAATCTACAAGAAGATCTCTCGTCGCAGCGTGAATCGGTCATCATTGTCGCCCGCAAGATTCGGAAATGCGGAGCTCGATTGCAACGCTATTGCGTAGCCATATCGAGGGACGTGTCGAGAGCGAGATCGACGGTGGGGGCGAACAATAATTGACGCATGGGACGAATACTTTTCAAGCGGCCGAAAGCCGCCATGGCTCTGAAGGACGCACTCAGTACACAGCGAAAATCAGGCTTACCCAACACCAACTGAACTTCATATCCAAGCGGCCTGGGTCAGCCGCTTTCCCGCGCCGTCTTTATCGGATCTTTTCTTGCCCCTCCTTGTGGGGTTAGCTAATTTGCGCGCCGACTTGAACGAGGTTTTGAAGTTTTGAATCTGGTTCACTACCGCAGTTTTGTACACCCCACGCTGATGACCGTATCCATCCTGTTCTTCGTGCTCGCTGCCGCCGCCCTGACCGCAGCACTTGGGATGCTTCTCTCCAGGAATCCGGTCACCAGTGCACTCTGGCTCATCCTGAATTTATTCTGCGTGGCAGGTCTCTACCTGACACTCAATGCTGAGTTTATCGCCGTCATTCAGGTACTGGTCTACGCCGGGGCGATCATGGTCCTGTTTCTGTTTGTTATCATGCTGCTCAATCTGGCATCCCTACCGGATCTTAAGCGAATTGAATGGAAGCGAATTATCTCTTTCATGCTGGGAATGGGCCTTTTGGCCATGTTGACGTTCATTATAGCGCATGCACTGGATGTGATGCCGGATCCACTATCTCTCGACCTCGCGGCCGAGACAGGCTCTGCGTCTTCTCTCGCAAAAGTACTTTTTACCCAGTACGCAATGATCTTTGAGGTCATTGGCATTCTACTCCTCGCCGCGACCATAGGAGCGGTAGTGATTGCGAAGAGGAAACCCGTATGACGCAGGCGCATCCCTTGCATAATCTCCAAACTATTTCGTGATGGAAATCACCCTCAATTGGTATCTGACGCTGAGCGCCTTGCTATTCACCATGGGTGTCCTCGGATTCCTGTTCCGACGCAATGTTATCATCATGCTGATGTCGATTGAGCTCATGCTCAATTCGGTCAATCTGACACTGGTGGCACTGAGTCAATCGATGGGCGATTCCGCTGGCCAGGTGCTCGTCTTTTTTGTGATGTCGGTAGCTGCGGCTGAGGCTGCGGTTGGTCTCGCACTCATCATTGCCATTTTCCGCAACAAGCTGACTGTCGACATCACGAAGATCAACCTCTTCAAGTACTAGCCTCTTCAATCAAAAATCGTAACCGGAAACGCACACCACCCGCGTATCCACCTTTCGCTCACCGATGGATCCTGAACTTTTAATCGAACTTGTCATCCTGCTGCCGCTCCTCGGAGCTGCCTTCAACGGTCTACTCGGACTGTTCCAGCCAGCGCACAGGACGAGGGAGAAACTTATAGGAACAGTAGCTACCGCAATGGTGGCTATTCCATTTCTGATCGCCGTCTATCTATTCGCGACGTTTGATGGTGAGGCGATTGTCGCCACCGTCTTCACCTGGATGGCGGCGGGTGATCTGACTGTCAATTTTGCTTTCCGGATCGATCAGTTGTCACTCCTGATGACGATGATCATCACCGGCGTGGGTGGCTTGATCCACCTCTATTCGACCGGGTACATGCATGGAGATGACGGATACTGGCGCTTTTTCGCCTATCTGAACCTGTTCATCTTTGCCATGCTGAATCTGGTGCTGGGCAACAATTTGGTGGTCCTGTTCCTCGGCTGGGAAGGAGTTGGTCTGTGTTCCTATCTCCTTATAGGATTCTGGTACAAGGATCTCAAGAACAGCGCGGCTGCGAATAAGGCGTTCATTATGAACCGTATCGGGGACTTTGCCTTCCTCATGGCCATGTTCATCCTGTTCCGTGAGATTGGCGCTCTGGACTTCGATTCACTGCTCGCCGGTGCATCATCAATGGATCAGAGCTCGATCAACTGGGCCGTTCTATTGCTATTCATCGGCGCCACGGGCAAAAGCGCCCAGATTCCTCTCTTCACCTGGCTTCCCGACGCGATGGCCGGCCCGACACCCGTTTCGGCGCTCATCCACGCCGCCACGATGGTTACCTCGGGACTGTATCTGCTGGCGCGCCTTTCGGTGATTGTGCTGAGTGCCCCGGTCATCATGACCGTTATCGCCGTGGTCGGTGCATTGACCGCCCTGGTCGCCGCAACGATTGCGATCACGCAGAATGACATCAAGAAGGTCTTGGCCTACTCGACCATTTCGCAGCTCGGCTACATGTTTCTGGCGACCGGCGTTGGCGCGTTTTACGTAGCCATATTCCACGTAATGACCCACGCTTTCTTCAAGGCTTGCCTATTTCTTGGTTCTGGTAGCGTGATCCATTCCATGCATCACGTCGAGCATGAACTCGCAAAAGACGGTCACGGACACGAGCTGGATGCGCAGGACATGCGCACGATGGGCGGACTGGGGAAGTACATGCCCGCCACCCGCATGACGTTCCTGATTTCCACACTGGCCATCGCCGGAATTCCCCTCTTTTCGGGATTCTTCTCGAAAGACGAAATCCTGTTCAAGGCATTCGAATTCGGATATGACGGGCACCTGGTTGGCTGGCTGGTCTATGGGGTCGGGATTGTGACGGCTCTACTAACGGCTGTCTACATGACCCGCGCTTACGTCTTGACGTTTGAAGGAGAAGAGCGCTGGCCCCACGCCGACACCATCCACCCGCACGAATCACCCTGGTCAATGACCACGCCGCTCTGGATTCTGGCTGGACTGGCCGCAGTCGGAGGCTTGGTTGGGATACCGGCCGTAATCGCCCACGGCGATTTGAATTGGATTCATCACTTCCTGGCTGGCGATCAGGCGCCTGTAGCGGAGTACGCGGTTCACGGACATGTCCCCGTGGCTCTTGAATGGGGCCTTATCGCGTTTTCGTCGCTCATCGCGCTCTTCGGAGTGGGGTTGGCCTGGAAGTGGTACAGCACGGAAGGTCCCGCCTTCGACGAGAAATTATCTGCCCGATTTGGAGGACTCTACCGCCTGTGGAAGGGTAAGTATTTCGTCGACGAGGCGTATGATCGCGCAATTGTTCGACCGCTCATCGGCGGTGCTATCCACGGCCTGGCTCCCTTCGATAAATACGTGGTCGACGGCCTGGTAAACTTCGTAGGCTTTTTTACGCGTGGTGCAAGTTTTACGCTGCGATATATCCAAACGGGGATCGTGCACTCTTACGCCGCCGCCATTGTTTTCGGGGTCATCTTACTCGGCTGGCTAATGCTGTCCTGAGCCTACGAATGGGGCTCCTACCATAACTACATGAATATTCCGTTTCTCACATCGATAGTCATCTTCCTGCCCCTGGCAGGAGCCGTTGTGACGATGCTCTCGAAAAGCGAATCGGCCATCAAATGGTCCGCGCTGGGCGTAACCGTTCTCACGTTTTTTGTGTCGATCGGCTTGTACCTCGGCTTCGACCCTGCGATCTCGACGGCCACTGTGCCACAGCTTGCAGATCTGTCGGGTAGTTGGTTTCCCGCACGATTCGATATCAAATATTTTGTGGGGATCGACGGGCTGAATCTGCTGCTCATCATGCTCACCACGCTGTTGGGACCCATCGTGGTGCTGTCGTCGTGGAATTACATCAGCAAATCGCACAAGCCATATTACACGCTGCTGCTCATCCTGCAGACCGGCGTGACGGGCGTCTTTGCCGCTTTTGACATCTTCCTGTTCTACATCTTCTTTGAGCTGACGCTCATCCCGATGTATTTCATCATTGGGATCTGGGGGGGCGAAAATCGTGTGTACGCGGCTCTCAAATTCGTGCTCTACACGCTGGTCGGATCGCTTCTCATGTTGGTTGCGCTCATCTACCTAGGATATGCCGCCGGGGACGTGGTCAATGCAGGCGTGTTCACGACGGACTGGTACAAGCTGGTCTCATTCAACATGCCCATCGAGATGCAGGGCTGGTTGTTTTTGCTGTTTGCCCTGGCGTTCGCCATCAAAGTACCCCTGTTTCCGTTTCACACCTGGCTGCCCGACGCGCACGTCCAGGCACCTACGGGCGGCTCGGTAATACTGGCCGGTGTACTTCTGAAGATGGGTACGTACGGATTGGTTCGTTTCTGCCTACCATTTTTCCCGAACGCCGCGCAGGAATACGCTATGACCTTCGCCGTCCTGGCAGTTATTGGAATCATCTACGGCGCGCTTGTAGCGAGGGCACAGAGTGACGCCAAAAAGCTTGTCGCGTATTCATCGGTGAGCCACCTGGGATTTGTTGTTCTGGGAATATTTGCGTTCACCGTGGAATCATTGCAGGGCGCGATGATTCAAATGATCAACCACGGCATCTCGACGGGAGCACTCTTCCTGATTGTCGGGATGCTCTACGAGCGCCGGCACACGCGTGATATGGGCGATTATGGCGGACTCGCATCGTCCGTTCCCATGCTCACGTTTTTCATGATTCTGAGTGTACTTGCTTCTGCTGGCCTGCCGGGCTTGAACGGATTTGTGGGAGAGTTTCTGATCTTGGTGGGCTCGTTCAAGAGCACGGTGCTCGACAGTCCAATCCTGATAGCATTCGCGACGTCGGGTGTCATTCTGGCGGCGGTTTATTTATTGCACATGGTTTACCGAATGTTCTGGGGGACCATCGATCGCGAAGAAAATGAGTCAATGAAGGATCTGAACAGGCGCGAACTGGCCCTCTTGATTCCTCTCGCGGTGTTGATGGTGGTCCTTGGAATCGCGCCCGCTCCGTTTCTCGCCAAGAGTGAACCCGCAGTAAAAGAGTTGCTGGAGATGATCGAGAGCAAGCGTATTGCCGCTGAGGTTGCGGCAGAACTGAGGAACAGTGTGGCGTATGTTGCTCCGGAAGCAGTAGAGGCGGATGAGCCTGAGGTCCTATCTCCAATCACCACTCACTGATCGGATTCAAGCTTGCTCATGATGCGCTCTCTGTCTGCAATATCTGTTCTGCCCTCGAGGCTGTCCCTGATCCTGATTTTGGGATTCATGGTAGCGGGAATGCAGTCAGTTCGTGCGAACGGATTGTTGGTGGTCGCCGGGCAGGATATGGAAGCGGTCCAGGCGCCAGTTCAGGATCACGATGCTGATGCCCCGGCTGCGGAGGGTCACGACGCCGAACCGGATGCGCAGGAAGAGCACGCAGACGATCACGGTCCGTTGCCGCCCCTCTGGTTGATCATTCCGTTCGCAGTGATCCTGATTATGATCGCAACAGGACCTCTCTTCTTCGCCCACCACTGGCATCAGAATTATCCCAGGTACGCCATCGGACTCGGACTTTTTGTAGGGGCCTATTACATTTTTGTGATGGACTCCATCGTGCCCATGGAGCACGCGATCTCTGAGTATATCTCGTTCATCGCGCTGGTGGCATCGTTGTTCATTGCCGCATCGGGTGTTTATCTGCACATAAACATCAAAGGGTCTACGCGCAATAACGTGATATTGCTGCTTGTCGCGTCAGTCATCGCAAACGTGATAGCGACCACGGGAGCGGCGATGTTGTTTATTCGATCCTACATGCGCCTGAATAAAGGGCGCCTGAAAGCATACCACATCGTCTTTTTCATCTTCCTGGTGGCCAACGTAGGAGGAGCACTCACGCCGATTGGAGATCCACCCCTGTTCCTCGGATTCTTGCGAGGAGTCCCGTTTTTCTGGACGCTGACCCACGTTTGGTACATATGGTTTCCCGCCACCGCGCTCATCCTGGGGGTATTCTGGGTCATAGATTCCCAAAACAAAGCGGAGAGTCCCGATCCTGATCCCGATCAACCCGTTGTGTCCATGATTGGCACCAAGAGCTTTTTCTGGGTCGCCATTATCATCGTTTCGGTGTTCATCGATCCCAACATTTTCGAGTGGGTGCCTGACCTGAACGAGCTCTGGCGAGTCCCGTTTGGCATACGCGAGATCGTTATGGTGACGGTCGCAGTCCTCGCCTACCTGACGGCGAACAAGACCGTGTTCGAAAAAAACGAGTTTCATTTTGAGCCCATTCGAGAAGTCGGCTGGCTCTTTCTCGGGATCTTTGCAACTATGCAGCCGGCGCTCCAGCTGATCAGCAATTTCGCACAGCAAAATGCGGATTCGCTTTCAGTCGGCACGTTTTATTGGGGTACGGGAACGTTATCCGGAATCCTGGACAACGCGCCGACCTATCTGAATTTTCTCGCGGCGGCAATGGGTAAATTCGGCATGGATGTGAACGATCCGTCCTCCGTGCTGGCGTTCGCAAACGGCGTCGATTCGGCGATATACCTACAGGCTATTTCTGTTGCGGCTGTGTTTTTTGGAGCCATGTCCTACATAGGCAACGCCCCGAACTTCATGGTCAAGGCAATCGCCGAAGCCAATGGAGTGGAAACACCCTCGTTCATGGGATACATCTTCCGATATGCCATCCCGATTCTGGTCCCGATTTACGCCATCATCTACATCATATTCTTCAGTGGCTGGGTATTCTAATATGGAAACACCAAACAACACTCCGCTATCCGAGCCCGAAATCGAAACTGCACTTGAGCAGCTTGACGGCTGGCAGTTTGCAGAAAACTCAATCGGAAAGACATTTCAGTTCGGCAACTTTCGAGAGGCGATCAGCTTCATCATGAGGATATCATTCGAAGCCGAAGAGATGAATCATCATCCTGAACTTTCAAATGTTTACTCGCAGGTTCACATTGCTTTAAGCACCCATGATGCTGGCAACCGGGTGACGGCCAAGGACATAGAGCTAGCGCGACGCATCAACGACATTTCCTGGATCTAACACTAAGTATGGACCTTTCACAAGCATATTCTCTAATGTGGGGCGACATGGCGGCGACGCTGTCGCTCGTCATTGTGAGCCTTGCCGGCCTTGCTCTGGTTGTTTTTGATGCCTTCAATAACAGGCACGTGGCCACGCCTTGGATAGCGGGATTGGCTCTTCTGGCTGGATTTATTTTCGAGATCGTGGGGTTGGGCGGCCCTGAAGGCACGGCTTACTCCGACATGCTGCGAACGGGCGGCTCGGCGGCGTTCGTGAACGCACTGGTCCTCGGCAGCGGAGTGCTCACCGTTATTCTGTCCGTTCCCTATCTAAAAAAGATTGGCCACAACATTGGAGAGGTGTACGCACTGATCTTGTTTGCGACGGTAGGCATGCTGGTTCTTGGCGCTGCGAACAATTTGATCGCTGTATTTGTGGGCCTCGAGACCATGTCAATATGTCTTTACATCCTCACCGGATTCGTTCGCTCAGAATCAGGGTCGGCCGAGAGCGCCCTCAAGTACTTTCTCCTCGGAGCCTTCTCAACCGGATTCTTCCTCTACGGCATCGCACTTCTATATGGCGCGACGGGAACGATGGACTTTTCTGCAATGAAAGCCGGGGTCGAAGACGGCGGCGGGGTCATGTTCTGGGGCGGCGTTTCTCTGCTTCTGGTCGGATTCCTGTTTAAGGTCAGCGCGGCTCCATTTCACATGTGGACGCCGGATGCGTATCAGGGTGCACCAACGCCCATTGCTGGATTCATGGCCACGGCTTCCAAAACAGCTGCTTTCGGAGCCTTGATCATCATCCTCTATAAAGCCCTTCCCACCGAACGATGGACGGATGTTCTGGCTGTCTTCGCCGTTATCACCATGGTTGTTGGCAACATCATTGCGCTGTCGCAGCAGAACGTTAAGCGCATGCTGGCCTACTCGTCGATCGCACACGCCGGGTACGTTCTTGTTGGCCTGTCTTCGGGCCTTGTTGAAGGATACTCGGGAGCGTTGTTCTACCTCATGGTGTATGTCATCATGAATATTGGTGCGTTCGGTGTTGTCGCGCTACTCGAGTGGGATGGCAAGGAAGGCAGTGAGCAGACGCTCGATTCGCTCGCGGGAGTTGGGTACCGAAAACCGCTTCTCGGCTGGGCGATGGTCGTATTCATGTTCAGCCTGTCTGGTTTTCCGCCGCTGGCCGGATTTCTGGGTAAATGGGCCGTTTTCGCTCCAGCAGTGGACGCTGGACTCGTCTGGCTGGCCATCATTGGGGTCCTCGCCAGCGCGGTCTCAGCGTACTATTATCTCCGCGTGCTGGTGGTCATGTTCATGAAAACAGAGACCGAGGCCTCTTCAAAATTGGCGGACTCATTCACGATTCCGAGAAGCTCTGCCGCCGTAATTGTACTGTGTGTTATCCTGCTGTTCGTCTTCGGGCTCACAACTTCTGTCATTGAACTCACGGACGGATTCTTCCAGTCGGGCTCGGTAGCGACCGTGCTCGGACCTTAGCCGAAACCGACGCACACACTTTGCGCCCCGATGCCTCGAAACCGTGACGTTCGTACATTGACTATTCGCCAACGAGCCGACCCCCTCACAAAGCACTCGCGATCAAGATGCCTCATACACTCCCCGACCTCCCCTTCGCTCATGACGCTCTCGAGCCCATCATCGATGAGCGCACCATGCAGATCCATCATGGCAAGCACCACGCTGGCTACGTAGCAAAACTGAACGCAGCGCTGGAAGGCCACGAAGAGCAGGCCGGTAAATCTGTTGTCGCGCTGCTTAAGGGCATTGACAGCGTACCGGATGCGATCCGGGGTGCGGTTCGAAATAATGGTGGCGGTCATGCCAATCACTCTCTCTTCTGGTCGATTATGTCCCCGTCAGGCGGTGGAGTTCCAGAGGGTGCGCTAGGGTCAGCGATAGACAGCGCATTTGGATCTTTTTCAGAATTTCAAGCCGCTTTCGCGGCTGCGGCCGGAACCCGCTTTGGATCCGGATGGGCCTGGCTGGTCAAGGAAGCTTCGGGCACTGTGAAAGTGTACTCGACGGCAAACCAGGACAGTCCTCACATGAATGGAGATACTCCTCTTCTGGGTCTGGACGTATGGGAGCACGCGTATTACCTGAACTATCAGAACCGTCGCCCAGACTACGTAGCCGCATTCTGGAACATCGTGAACTGGAGCGCGGTGGCGACTAATTTTAATTCTGTCCCATAGCCAGTTCGCCAGATAGACGGCAGGCCTGGAAGAGCCGTCCTAGTTTGTTTTCGCCATGCACCCAACGCTGAGAGGTCTTCCCGAAGACATCCTGATTTGTCAGTTGTCGTATGATGACGAAATCGACGGATCATGGAAGCGATTTCTAACGGATGCTGAAATCGATCGCCGGGCGGGCATGAAGAATGAGGGACGAAAACGCAGCTTTACATTGGGCCGCGTAGCATTGCGCTCTCTGCTGGCCGGGCATCTTGGGATTCAGCCTCGCGACGTCGCCCTTATCGTGGAAGAATCCGGAAGACTGGCGTGCCCGAATTCAGGACTTTATTTGTCGCTGGCTCACTCGGGTGATCAGGCAATTGCTATCGCCGCACCGCGAAATGTCGGCGTCGACATGGAGGTCATCCGCGAAAAGCCGGAAGCGCTACTGAACTACATTCTGGCAGACGGCGAACGGCAGCACATTAAAGAACTGCCCCTCGACGTCACGCATTCGCTGTTCCTGTGCTGGACTCTGAAGGAAGCCGTTCTGAAGGCGAACGGGACGGGCCTACGCAGATCTCCCAAAAAGGTGGAGCTGGAAATTGACCTGGAAGCCGGATCTGCTCTGGCGACGGACCCGGAAGGTCAATCCTGGACCGCACGCTTCACCATTGAAAAAGAATATGTGCTTTCTCTGGCTTTCGAGTCGAACCTGCAGTAGACGGACGCCGTGGCAGAATCAGGTTAACACCGTTATATTCATACCCACGTCTAAAACCTGAAGGATTCACGGGCGTATGTATGGACTGTAGGAAAACCACCTGAACTAGCCTCAAGGCCGTTTATCGCCCTCATGGAAGCAACTGGCATCGATACCACCTATTCGCAGACGAATCACATCCGTTTTGTGACTGCAGCCAGTCTTTTTGACGGTCACGATGCCGCGATCAATATCATGCGGCGAGTACTTCAGTCCGCCGGTGCGGAGGTCATACACCTCGGCCATAATCGTGCAGTTCAGGAAATCGTTGATACTGCCATCCAGGAGGATGTGCAGGGCATCGCGATTTCGTCCTATCAGGGCGGCCACATGGAGTATTTCAAGTATATGGTTGACCTGCTTCGGGAAAGAGGAGCTGGCCATATTCGAATATTTGGCGGAGGAGGAGGGGTAATCGTACCTGCAGAGATAAAGGAACTCCACAAGTATGGGGTAACCCGGATTTTCTCTTCGGAGGACGGATTGGAGCTGGGCCTTCGCGGGATGATCGACTTGATGATCCAGGAGTGCGATTTTTCCGTTACCGCATTGGAATCGGGAAATGGTGCGAGCCGGCTATCTGACAACGGGGCGAAAATCGATCCAAGTGCCATTGCCCGTGCACTATCGAATATCGAGTCAGCACCCGAAAAAGTGTCTGCTGCTTCCGGTGACGGTGCAGCACTAGATTTAAAGCAAACGCTGACCATTGGCATCACTGGTACCGGCGGCGCGGGAAAATCGACGCTCACCGATGAGCTGGTTCGTCGGTTCATCACAGACTTCGAAGATCTACATATTGCCGTTCTGTCCGTGGACCCGACTCGACGCTCGACGGGTGGGGCGCTCCTCGGAGATCGGATTCGCATGAATGCGATTTATGACGATGCCGGCAAACATGTGTTCATGCGATCCTTCGCAACTCGTCAGGCCAATCGGGCCACATCGAAGGCGCTGGAGGATTCCATCGCTGTCTGCCAGGCAGCGGGCTTCGAACTCATCATCCTGGAGACTGCAGGAATTGGTCAGAGCGACACAGAGATTGCAGACATGACCGATATTTCGGTCTACGTGATGACACAGGAATTCGGAGCTCCAACACAACTTGAAAAAATCGGCATGCTGGATGTTGCTGATTTTGTGGCGTTGAACAAATTTGAGAAGCGTGGAAGTGAGGATGCGTTGCGCGATGTACGTAAACAAATGCAGCGTAACCGGGCCGATTTCGATGTAAGTCCGGACAAGATGCCCGTGTATCCGACCATGGCATCCCACTTCAATGACCCGGGCGTCACCAATCTGTATCTCGCACTTCTTGACAAGCTGAATGCAGATTTCTCCTTCGGTCGGCCTTCAGGTACCTACACACCCGACGACAAGCCGATTGAAGCTGGGGACGCCGAGGCGCTGATTCCCGCTCGACGCCAACGCTATCTCGGAGATATTTCCGATGTATGCCGCGACTACCGATCTCGCGCGGAGTCTCAGATCGAATACGCCAGAAAATGGGGCCAGGTCGCTGGCGCACTCCTCCAACTGAATGAGTGGGGGCCCGAGGATCGAGATCTCCTCACGCCGCGCCTCGAGCAGATGGCCGAGCGCTGGTGGGAGCGTCTGGATCACCGATCCAAGGCTATTCTTGAAGGGTGGGAAGATCTGGAAGAACAGTACCGCTCAAAAGAAATCAGCTACCAGGTTCGCGGAAGATCTTTCACGGTGCCTCTCTTCACCGAATCCCTGTCCGGAACGATGGTGCCGCGTGTAGCCCTGCCCAGAACGAAAGAGCCGGGCGAGCGCCTTCGTTACGCTCTGCTGGAAAATCTACCCGGATACTTTCCATTCACCGCGGGCGTCTTCCCCTTCAAGCGAGTCGGAGAAGATCCGACCCGCATGTTCGCTGGCGAGGGAAGCCCGGAGAGAACGAATCGCCGATTCCATCTTGTGTCGGAAGACAACCCTGCCAAGAGACTGTCGACGGCTTTCGATTCGGTGACCCTCTATGGCTTCGATCCGCACGAACGCCCCGATATCTACGGAAAGGTCGGAAACGCCGGAGTCTCGATCTGCACGCTGGATGACATGAAGAAGTTGTATTCCGGCTTCGATCTTAGTGATCCTTCGACAAGTGTATCCATGACCATCAATGGGCCGGCGCCCATGCTCCTGGCCATGTTTCTGAATACGGCCGTCGACCAGCGCATCGAAGAGCACTTCAGGAAAGACGGTTCGTGGGAGGGCGTCTCGAAAAAAATCCAGACGAAACTCGGAAAGAATGGCCCTGAGTACTCGCCAACCGGACCCATGGGGCCCGTGGACGGCCTCCCCCAGTCCCATGACGGGACCGGGCTCGGCCTGCTGGGCACGCACGGATCGCAACTCGTCGAGTGGGGTCTGCTACCGGATGAGGTCTATCAGCGCATTAAGACGGAGACCCTGAAGGTGGTCCGCGGTACGGTGCAGGCTGATATTCTAAAGGAAGACCAGGCCCAGAACACATGCATCTTCTCCACTGAATTTGCCCTCCGCATGATGGGCGACGTTCAGCAGCACTTCATCGATAACGGGGTCAGAAATTTCTATTCCGTTTCCATCTCGGGTTATCACATTGCCGAAGCTGGCGCCAACCCGATCAGCCAGCTTGCGTTCACGCTGTCAAATGGATTCACCTTCGTCGAGTACTACCTCGCCAGGGGAATGAACATCGACGACTTTGCTCCCAATCTCTCTTTCTTCTTTTCGAATGGAATGGATCCGGAGTACTCGGTGATCGGGCGGGTCGCCAGGAGAATATGGTCCGTCGCGATGAAGAATCGATACGGCGGCAATGCTCGCAGTCAGAAACTGAAATATCATATCCAGACATCTGGACGGAGCCTGCACGCGCAGGAAATACAATTCAACGATATCCGGACCACGCTCCAGGCTCTCATGGCGATCTATGATAACTGTAACTCGTTGCATACCAATGCTTACGACGAAGCTATCACAACGCCCACTGAAGAAAGTGTCCGCCGCGCGATCGCCATTCAGCTCATCATCAATCGGGAGCTCGGGCTGGCGAAAAATGAAAATCCAGTCCAGGGCGCCTACATCACCGATGAGTTGACCGATCTGGTGGAAGAAGCCGTTCTAAGTGAATTTGATCGGATAAACGACCGTGGCGGGGTGCTGGGGGCCATGGAGACCATGTATCAGCGCTCAAAAATTCAAGAAGAAAGCCTCTTCTACGAACGAAAGAAGCACTCCGGTGAATTGCCCGTAATTGGCGTGAACACGTTTCGCGAAGACATTTCAGAGGACACTGGCGCCGAGAACCCTGTTGCCTTGATGCGCTCCACAGAAGAGGAAAAGCAGCGTCAGATTGAGAATCTACGCTCCTTCCAGGCCCGAAATCACAAGAAAGGACTCGAGGCCCTCGAGCACCTTCAGGAGGTTGCCAGGGCCGGATTAAATACGTTCGAAGCGCTCATGGATGCCGTCCCAGTGTGTTCTCTCGGAGACATCACCCACGCACTCTTCGAAGTCGGTGGTCAGTACCGAAGAAGCATGTAGTCTGCTGGACCTGTTTTATGACAGGATTGTGTCACCTTTTCTGTGTGCCTACGTACCAAACACATTGATTTCGGAAATCCTCAAGTATCGAACAGAGTTCTTCAATGAGAATCTTTGCCGTACTGGCCATCCTGGGCTTTTTTTGCGTGAGTTTCTACAGCTGCGCCGACGAAAATGACCGGCGTGATGCAGACATCATTTCCGAAGATGTGGCCCGTGACATCGGAGAAGATCTGGAGCGAGAACTGGAACGGGCGGAAGATCAGATAGAAGATCTTCGGGATCGCATTGAGGATCGATTTGAAGACGACATGTCTCGGGAAGAGCTCGAAGAAATTGGGCGTGACGTCAAAGAATCTGTGGCCAGTGGGATGGCCCGAATTGGAGCACTTCTAGAAGAAATTGGTTCTCGAATCCAGGAAGATGCGGATGTTTCTGTTGTAGACTATCGGGAATTCAGAGGCCTACTTGCCGACGAAATCGAAGGCATGGAACGCATCGGAATGAAAGGAGCCAACAAGGGTGGATTCGGAATGCGAGTGTCCAAATTGGAAGCCGAGTATGAATCGGAAAACATGGACATGGAGATAACCATCCTCGATCTGGGCACCATGAAAGGTCTTCTCGCGATGGGTTTCGATTATATCAATCAGGATATCGACGAAGAAGACGGAGATGGCTTTAAGAGAACCCGAAAGTTCTCTGGCTATCCAGGTTTTGAGTCCGCTAAATATGATGGTCGAAATGCCGAGATACAGGGCGTTGTAATTATCGAAGAACGCTTCGTTGTAGCGCTGAATATCGAAGGACGCAATGTGGACAAAGATATCGTCGAAGATATTTTTGATGATTTCCCGTTCCGCCGTCTACGCCGACTTGCTCAGTAGCTGAGCCTCGGACTGGCCCTGCTCTTTCTCTACGGATCCAGTGGCGCCCATTGTCGTTGATGTGGCTGATTGCGCTGTGTAATCATTTCGTGCAATCACTTCGATTGAAAGCGATCCTCCAACTCGGCCGGTATTGATCTGTTGAAGCGCATCCTTCTGCTGACCATCTTCTGTTTCTCGATGACGGTGGGTCTGGCCCCGACTACGACCTACGGCCAGACCGGCGCCAGGACTACTCCAACTGAATCTGCCTCCGTAAAGAAAGCACTCCTCTACTCGATCTTACTGCCCGGTCTCGGTCATAAATATGTCGAGGGAGGACGCTGGACCCGATGGGCGGTGGCGTACACCGCGGCAGACGTCGGACTCTGGCTATCCCTTTTTGGAGGCGAGTGGCAGCGCAATCATCTGGAGAACTCCTACACTACGCTCGCATCCCGGTCTTCGGGAGCACAGCTCGATGGAAAAGACAGAACCTTTTACCTGAATCTGGCCTCTTTTGAATCCTCGAATCAGTATCTGGAGACGATGCTTCGCAATCGAGCCTGGGATCTGATCGACTACGTGAGCGAGCCCGCCTTTCACTGGGAGTGGGAATCACAGAGGGACTTTGAACGATTTCGAGACCTTCGAGACGATGCGGAATCGCTTCGCCGGCGGCGTTCAATACTGATAGCTTCACTCGTTGCAAACAGACTCATATCAGCCGCGATCGCGGCCAGGAAGGCCACCCGAACCCGCCGACTCTCCGTTTCCGCAGCGCTAGCCCCCCCGATAGAAGACTGGCCTGTAATCGCTCTTCGCGTGGGATTCTAATTGAATCCTTGAAACGCCTCCTGGGCGGGAGTATCTTTGCGGCCCTT
>CALBJU010000476.1 GCA_937893205.1 uncultured Bacteroidota bacterium | reverse complement strand
CGCGACTTCGAGTTGTGGCCGGCCTTTTTTTTGGTCTTGTGGGTGGTCGCGGTGGCAGCGGGATCAGTACAGATCGTATTTGGCCAGACGGCCCTCAAGCGCGCCGTTGACGAGCTCCTTTTTCCACGTCGTTCGCAGCCCCACGCTTTTCAACAACGCCGGCTTTCCGACATAGATGTACGCAGTCGAGTTGGTACAGCGTTGTTTCAGGAAATCACCAATCGACTTGAAGAAAGGCTCTATTGGGATTCTATTTCCTACCCGCAATCCGTATGGCGGATTGGTGATAATAACGCCGTCTTTCCACTCGGAAATATCGTTGAAGTCGGACTGTTCGAAGCCGACATTCTCGCCGCCCGGTAGTCTTGCGAGATTCCTTCGGGCCATTTGAAGGGCCTCCTCCTCGATATCTGATCCCGAAATCAGACCTTTCTCGACCGGTAGAATGGCCTCATCGGCCAGAGATCGCCTTTTTTCCCAGAGAGTGGCGTCAAAGTCCGGTAATTGTTCAAAGCCAAAGTCTTTATGCAGATACCCCGACGGGATGTGCGCGGCCGCCATCATCGCCTCGGCCAGAATGGTACCCGATCCACACATGGGATCGAGTAGCGGCTCCGTGCCTTGCCATCCGCTCATGCGGATGATGGCGGCCGCAACCGTCTCTTGAAGTGGGGCTTCAAGCGCGTCCAATCGATACCCCCGGCGATGCATCGAGCGCCCGGCTGCATCGAGACTGATGGTGGCACGATTGTTCTCGATGTGCAAATTTAGCCAGACATCCGGATGATGCCGATCGATGGAAGGTCTTGAACCCGTTGCATCCCGGATCTGATCAACGATCGCGTCTTTGAGTTTGAGCGCAGCATACTTCGAGTGCCGGAGTCGACTGTTCGATACGGTTGCGAAGATGGCGAGTGTCTTGTCTACACCGATCAGGGATACCCAATCAATTTCAGAGGCGCGGCGGTACAGGTATCGATCGCTGTGGCAGTCAAACGTCATCAAGGGAGCCAGAATCCTGGTGGGGATGCGTGACTGGTATACGATATCGTACAATGATGCAGCATCGGCCTCAAAGTGTACGCCCCTGTATCCGGGTTCGATATTTGAAGCTCCCAGTTCGCTCAGCTCCTCCCCACCCAGATCTTCTATCGGATGGGCGATTTGAGCGAAGTACGTTCCGTGCTCCTGGTAGAGATAACTCACATTATCGTAGAATGGAGGCCATAGAGCCCGGTGTTCCGTCATTCGGCGCCGGCTCGATACCGAGTATGCCAGCCATCACATTGTAGAGCTCAATATTCAGGAACGGAGCAATGGTTACACCCTCCTTGAACGCCGATCCGTGTGCGATGAACGTGGCCCTCATTGAGAGCGCTTCATTGTCGAATCCGTGGGTCGCACCACTGAAACGATCGGGATTTTGTTCAGCAAAATCCCGTGTGCGGGAAATAGACCATCCATCGTCCGCGTATCCGACGATGGGCGGGATGCGGTGGTTGTCCCGATAGTGAAATCGTTCGGGCATTTCACCTTTTCTGTAGACAGATAGATTAGGATGAGCACCCTTTAGCGCATTGTAGAGTACATCCGTTTTCCCTTCAACAGGGTGCAATCCCAGCAGCGGTGATCCGTAAAAAAACGAAACATCGTCCAGGTCGATATAGTCGTCCAGCGCGATGACGCGGTCTGGGGAAAGCTGAGACATTCCATGATCCGCGGTGATGATGATATTCACGTGATCAAAAACATCTCTCGATTCCAGGCCGTCTAAGAGTCTTCCAACAAATGAATCAATGAGCGTCACAGCTTCTCCGGTCTCCGGTGCCTCCGGGCCGTATCGGTGTCCCGCATCGTCAACATGTGGGAAATACACCGAAATGAAATCCGGACGTTCGCCGTCTGGCATATCGAGCCACGCCAACACCTGGTCAACCCGCTCTTCACCAGGGATGTTGTGATCGTAAGTGAACCAGTACGTCGGCTGGACGTCTTTGACGGGCGCCTCGGAGCCGACCCAGAAATAGGTCGCTGAAAGGATTCCGTTGTTTTCCGCAGTCACCCAGATCGGCTCGCCACCCCACCAGCGAGAATCTGTTATCGCCTCCCGGTCATTGATCGCAAAGGTGTCATCCAACTCGCTGTCGTACATAGAGTTGGAGACAATGCCGTGATTTGCCGGATACAGTCCGGTCACAACGCTGTAGTGGTTCGGAAACGTTTTTGAGGGATACACAGGCATCATGCCCTCAGACGCGTGCGCTCCACCTGCAATCAGTCGGTCCAGGTTTGGCGTGTCATACCAGGAGATGTAGTCAGCCCGGAGTCCATCAAACGATATCAGGATGACGGTGTCGTCGAAATCTTTCGGGCCAGAGATTAAATTACCCGCATCCGGGGTTGAGCAGCCCAGAACGAATACGTTGACCAGCAAGAATGACCAGAAAGACCGCATGGGAACTGAGTTATGTGCTTGGAAGAAGGGCCGTTTACTTGGGGAACGCAGAATATCGCTTGTGATCGAAAGAATACAGTCTCTCGTGCAGGATCCTTGAAAACGTAACAGGGCGAAGGGTTCTCCGGAACCGCCCGGGAAGGGCGTCCGTTGGATTTGGCCAACCGAAAACCCTGATTTTCAGCTCTTTAGATGCAAATAGCCGGCATAGAATTTGGTGACCGCCCGGTCTTCCTCGCTCCGATGGAAGATGTGAGTGATCCGCCGTTTCGCTTGATGTGCAAGCGATTCGGTGCCGATATGCTGTACACCGAGTTCATTTCTTCGGGCGGCCTGGCTTATGGCGCCGAGGGCTCAACGATGAAACTCGATATCTACGAAGAAGAACGACCCGTTGCGATTCAGATATTTGGTGGAGATGTAGAGCAGGTTCGCCTCGCCACGCGGGTAGTCGACGAGGTTGGTCCCGATCTGATCGATATCAATTTTGGATGTCCTGTCAGGAAGGTTGTCTGTAAAGACGGCGGTGCCGGCATATTGAAAAACCTGCCAAAGATGCAGGAAATAACAGCTGCGGTCATCGAAGAGTCCAGTGTGCCCGTCACGGTGAAGACCCGTCTTGGATGGAACGATCAGTCAATCCAGATTCTCGACGTTATTAAAATGCTCGAGGAGACCGGGATTGCTGCGCTCGCTCTTCACGCTCGTACCCGCTCGCAGATGTACAAGGGAGAGGCCCGCTGGGAGTGGCTCAAGCGCATAAAAGACGAATCCAATATGTCGATCCCATTAATTGGGAACGGCGATGCCACGACACCCGAAAAAATCGAAGCCATGTTTGAGAAGACAGGCGTCGATGCCGTAATGGTCGGACGCGGAGCGATTGGAAATCCGTGGATCTTTCGAGATGTAAAAATTTATCGGGAGACGGGTGAGCTTCCACCGCCCCCAAGTTGGAACGAACGGTGCGAGGTCATAGCGGAGCATCTAGCCTTGAAGTGCGAGTGGCTTGGCGAGAAGACCGGCGTCCTTGAAATGAGGAGGATGTACGGCGGATATTTCAAAGGATTCCGCGGGGCCAGTCGCCTCAGACATCTGATAATGGGAGAATCCAGCCTCGACGGAGTGCTCGAGGTCCTGCTCAATTTTTCCGAAGAGGACGCCAAGACCAAGATTCCAGTTGCTGACTTTCGGGCAGTCGCTGTCGCAGCATCCCTTCCCACAGCGACCCGGAAACGGGCTCAATCAGTCTGACAACCCGGCCAGATATTGTCGGCCACGCCCTTTGATGTTCTCATCCCAGAATTGCATCCAGGTGGGTCCTTCCTTCGAGAGCCGTTCCCAATCAATGTCCATCGGCTGGATTTCTGCATCCCGCATCCAGGCGGGTAATGCGGATTCATCCAGATCGTCTCTAACTGGTATTCTATAGAAGCGATTCGCCTGGTCGACCAGGGCGGAGTCGGTGGTCACGAACTCGTAGAACAGTCTGGCGGCATCCAGGGCGGGTCCGTTTTTCACGAGCGCAATGGCGTCGTTGAGTACTGGAGTGCCGCTCGTGGGAATCGAAAACCCGAATGGATAACCGTTCAATTCGGACTGGATGTAGGTGTCTGGCATATTCCACAGAGAGACATCGC
>CALBJU010000475.1 GCA_937893205.1 uncultured Bacteroidota bacterium | reverse complement strand
TGGATACCTCCATGTCTGGATCGATGAGAATTCAGACGACGATTTTACAGATCAGGCCAATCAGCAGACATTCAATCTGACAGCGGGCGCGCCTGCCACATTCAACATTCCAATTGCGATTCCTGCCGCAATTGCAGGTACCCGCAACTTCAGGTTCATATTCGAGAAGACAAACAACACGATTGTCGACCCCAACACGGACTATTCCGCAAAGCAGGGAGAAATTGAGGATTATGCATATGTCGTGCAGGCATCGGGCTCCCTCATCTCACTCGACGCCTTTGCTGCAGGAGTAACGACCACGATCGATCGTTCTGGCGGCAACATTGAAGTCTCTTCTGGTGCCCCTATTATTTTCAGTGCGCCTATCGGGGACATCGGCCCACTCGTCATATTTGGCCACAATACGGGTGACGACGTCTTCAATCTTGACTTTTCCAACGGCAACATCATTCCTGGCGGTGGTCTAACGGTGAATGGCGGGGGAGATGGCGGCGGCGGCGACAGCATGACCATCACAGATGGCTCGAGCAACACAACGGTTACTCACACATTTTTCAATGTCAACGACGGAACGGTTGAAGTTGACGACGGCACGCTTACATACACGGGCCTCGAGCCGATCGTGGACAATGTGCCGACGGCCGCACGCGTGTTCACTTTCACGGCCGGCGCTGACACCATCGTGATGAAGGATTCCGGTGGAGGCGCAGACAGTGTCATCGAGATAGACTCCGACAACAGTGAGAAGGTGACCTTCGACGTGTCGATAACCACTACAATTGAGATCAATGCAGGTGGTGGGGCGGACGACATCACCATTGAATTACTCGATTCAGTGATGCCAGCAGCGCTGGTAGTAACGGTCGACGGAGAAGGCGCAAACGACACGCTGAATCTTGACCTCGCGTCAGACGGCGTTCTTGCCGTAGCCGACCTGGTTTTCAACGGAGATGCCGGTTCCAATCAGCTCAACCTCCTCAACAATTCGTATACCGCTCTGACGGTTGACTACGATACGGGCACGATAGATGTTGGACTCGGAAACGACATTACTTTTGCTGACGTTGCTACTCTCGATATCGATCTGACCATCAGGGTCTACACGTTTGATCTGACAGGTGGCAACGATACGGCTGTTCTGGAAGATGATGGCGATGCAGGTGATGGCGAAAGCTCGTTTGAGCCAGGTACGACGTCTACGACGTTTAATACGCCAACTGGCGTCCTGTCTAGGGTTGAAGTGAATGCAGAAGGCGGATCTGACTTTTTGACCGTGGGTCACCTCGATTCAACTGCCGCGCACGACATCGAGGTGTACGGGGAAGCCGACGGCGATTCCATCGAACACGGTCACCATTACGGCTACCGCGCCGACGTTGTCCCGGATTCTACCTGCACCATCGGAATCGCAGCTTGTATTCGACCTGCGATATTCGCTTGATAACGATCTGGAATCTGCGACGACGATTTTCGAACTCACTGATATTGCGACACCGTTCATTCAGCTTAACGGCCTGGATGCAGGTCAGTACTTCTGGCAGGTTCGGTCCCGGTCCACGGACGGATCGACATCGGCTTACTCGCCAATCGGGATGTTCACGACCACCGCGACGTTCACCGTTGGGGTAGAGGAAGAACTGTTCGAAGAAATTGGTGAAGAGCTTCCTCAGTTGTTTGAGCTCGGTCAGAATTATCCGAATCCGTTTAACCCGACAACGACGTTTGAATTCAGGATGGGGGCAACCGCGAACGTTTCAATCCGAGTATTCAACGTGCTTGGGCAGGTCGTCAGGACGCTCGTGGACGGCACGATGTCCATTGGTGTGCATCGGGTGACATGGGATGCCCGTGACGACAGTGGCACCACCGTCGCAACTGGCTTATATCTGTACCAGATGGAAACGAGTGGTTTCCAATCTGTCAAAACCCTGGTGTTGATGAAGTAGTTCGCCGGGGAGGGAGCCGGGCCGCGCAGTAGACCGGCTCTTTTATTTTGTCAGGAGATGACGCCGTGTTTACGGCCTACACGCACGAATGCGTCTACACATTTCTCGATTTGAGCGCTCGAATGACCTGCAGATATTTGTACGCGGATGCGAGCTTGTCCTTGCGGTACAACGGGATAGGAAAATCCGATGACATATATACCCTCTTCTAGAAGATCAGCGGCCATTTCCTGAGCAAGGCGCGCTTCGTAGAGCATGATGGGTACGATCGGATGTATTCCCGGCTTGATTTCGAAACCGGCCTCGCTCATGGCATCCCTGAACTGCTTCGTATTCAGCTCAAGACGATCTCGAAGAGCGGTGGATTCGGTCAACATGTCCAGCACTTTCAGGGAAGTGTGGGCGATGACGGGCGCCAGGGAATTCGAAAATAGATATGGACGGGAACGCTGTCGCAACAGCTCGACGATTTCTTTTCGTCCCGTAGTGAAGCCCCCCATGGCGCCGCCCAGCGCCTTGCCCAACGTGCTGGTAATGATATCGACGCGGCCCATCACGTTCTTGAATTCAATGGATCCCCTCCCGGTTGGCCCGAAAAAGCCGGTAGCGTGGCATTCATCGACCATGACCATGGCGTCATATTTATCTGCCAGATCACAGATTTTGTCCAACTTCGCGATCGCCCCATCCATGCTGAATACACCGTCTGTCGCGATGATGCGGCGTTTTGCGCCCTGGGATTCTTTCAGACAGCGTTCGAGATCTTCCATGTCGCTGTGTAGAAAACGAAATCGCTGCGCCTTGCAGAGCCTAATACCGTCGATGATCGAAGCGTGGTTCAACGCGTCAGAGATGACAGCGCACTCCTTGTCCAGAAGCGTCTCGAAGAGACCACCGTTGGCGTCAAAACACGCGGCATACAGAATCGTGTCCTCGGTCCCCAGAAATTCCGAGATACGGCGCTCCAATTCCTTGTGCACATCCTGGGTGCCACAGATAAATCGGACGGAGGAGAGGCCAAACCCGTATTTCTCGACGCCTGATTTCGCGGCTTCAATCAGATCAGCGTTGTTGGCCAATCCAAGATAATTGTTTGCACAAAAATTGATGACTGTAGCGCCGGTCGACACCGAAATCTCAGCGGCCTGCTGCGAAGTGATGACTCGTTCTTCCTTGTAGAGGCCTGCCTCTTGAATGTCATCTAGAATGTCCTGGAACTGGCCCTTTGCTGTATCGAACATGTCGAAATGGAATAATGGTTACTGATTGTCGGCTGAATTGGCGCTTTCTCTGGCTACCTTTTCTCGAACATGATGGAGCATGTCCTGCACCATCGCATCCAGATCATATTCTGGCATCCACTGCCAATCCCGACGCGCCCGCTCGTCATTGATCGAAAGAGGCCATGAATTGGCGATCTCCTGTCTGTAGTCCGGGGCATAGGTGCATTCGAAAGCCGGCACGTATTTCTTCAGTGCGGAAGCGAGTTCGCCGGCCGAAAAACTGAATGCAGCAATGTTGTAGCTCGTTCTGACCGTGAGAGAGGTGTTCGGAGCATCCATCAGATCGAGTACCGATTTGACGGCATCAGGCATATACATCATGGGAAGTCGCGTGTCCTCGGTGACGAAACACTCGTATCTGCCGTTCCGAACGGCTTCGAAGAACATGTCGACGGCCCAATCGGTGGTTCCACCCCCAGGCGGCGCTGAGTGGCTGACGATACCCGGAAAGCGCACCGATCGCACGTCAACCCCGTGGTGGGTCGCGTGAAATTTACAGAGCAGTTCTCCGGTGACCTTGGTCGCGCCATACATGGTTCCGGGCTCGGTTACCGTCTCCTGCGGAGTATCATCTTTTGGAGTGGTAGGGCCAAAAACCGCGATGGAGCTTGGCCAGAAAACCTTGCAATCGAAGCGTCTGGCGGCTTCCAGGATGTTTCTGACGCCATTTACATTCACGTTCCAGGCCAATTCCGGATGACGCTCTCCTGTGGCGGACAATATGCCAGCCAGATGGAAAATGGTGTGCACGTCGTGTGCCTGGATAATTTTCTCCACGGACTCCATGTACGTGACGTCCAACACGTCGTAGGACCTGCCGCTTCTTTGAAGCTCCGGGATACGCAGGTCGGTAACGAGTACCTGATCGTCGCCATGGCGTTCGACCAGGACGTCTGCCAGGTCGACACCAATCTGTCCGGAAGCTCCAGTAATGAGAATCATAAGCCCGTGTTTTCGCGCATTGCAGGGGAGCCGGAAGATAAAGGGCATTTCCGTTCTGAAGCACCCAGTAACAGGGATTGACTGGATGTTCACATCTACCCATTTTGAGTGAAGATCCCAGTTTTTAGCGTTGTATGTGCTAGTTTTATAAACTGCCAGATTCAGTGTGTCCCGGCACGACTCAGAACTGCATCTTAGGGCAGGTACGGGCGTAATCGGGAGGCTCGAAGTCTTTGTCCGTTTCTGCGCGTACCCATACTCCATTACGACCTATGCGATCGACCCTACTGAGTGGGATTTTTATTGTTTGTTCAGGTATTCTGATCTCTGCCTGCACCTCCACAGATATTGCCAGCGACCGTACGCCCGCGTTTCCCCCAAACTATGTTCGTGAAGTAAGTCCCTTCACTATCGAGGACAGCGTTGGCGTGATGTACGATCTCCCTTTTCAGGGAGGATTCAACGTACCCCGGCCCCAGTTTGCTGACATGGATGCCGATGGAGACATGGATATGTTCATCCAGGAAGAATCCGGCCGCATCATCCAGTTTGAGAACACGGGCTCAGCAACCGATGCGGAATTTACCTGGGTGACGAATGAATGGGGAGGATTGGATACGGGAGAGTGGTACCGCATAGTAGACCTGGACAACGACGGCGATATGGATGTGCTGACCGAGGAGCGATTCAGTCACATCCGATACTACCGCAACGAAGGCACCGCGAGTGCTCCGAACTTTGTTATTGCAGTCGATTCTCTGCTCGACGCAACGGGAACTCCGATTTTCGCCGATCGCCAGAACATTCCTCACATCGTCGACATCGATTGTGATGGACTCTTGGATCTGTTTATCGGTCGTGTAACGGGCACGATCACCCGCTACGAATCCGTCGGTCGAGACAAGAACAATATCCCCCGATTCCGTTTTGTCACGGATCGCTGGGAAGACATTGAAATTGTGGGAGAGAACGTATCTCTGCACGGTGCCAATACAATGAACTTCGCAGACGTGGATCAGGACGGTGACCTGGATCTCTTCTGGGGCGATTTTTTTGAAGCTGGAATTCTGTTGGTGCGAAATCAGGGGTCCTGTGGGGCGCCTTCACTCCGGGGTGAGCCCATCAGCTGGCCGCTCAACAACCCGGTGGAGACGAGTGGTTACAATGCGCCGGTGCTAGTCGATTTAGATGCAGACGGCGACCTGGATATGGTGTTTGGTGTACTCGGTGGGGCATTCAACGCCAATTCGACCACCCGAAACAATCTTTATTTTATGGAGCAGACCTCCAAAGGGCACTTCGAGATGCAGACCATGCGTTTCATCTACGACCTGGATGTGGGAAGCGAGAGTATCGTCAAGTTGATTGACTTGGATGCGGACGGCGACCTGGATATGATCGTCTCAAACAAAATCGAGCCCACCAATCAGCGCACGTCGCTGATGTTCGTGTTTGAGAACACGGGGACGCCGACCTCACCCTCGTTTGTGTACAAGGAAACGATGGATCTGACGAACACCTACCATCACAATCCCAATCTTGCTGACCTCGATGCGGACGGCGATCTGGATATGCTGATCGGAAAGTGGAATAAGGAAATGGCCTATTTCCGGAACGACGGGAGCAAGAGCCACTATTCCTGGGTCGAGGTAGATCCCGTTTATGTTGCTCTCACCCGCGGCCAAAATTCTTC
>CALBJU010000474.1 GCA_937893205.1 uncultured Bacteroidota bacterium | reverse complement strand
AGAATATATTTTTAGTAGTCATTCGTAGTAGGGGCTGTGGATTCGTTTAAAACAAAATTGTCAACGACACTTGATGGCTAACTGTGGGCAATAGTGTTAGCTGTTTTCCCCACCATCGACCATTCAATATCGAAGGAAACCGACCTCCCATCCATCGCTCTTCTCTTTTCTGAACATATCCACAGGTATTAACACCAAAATTGTGGAAAACAGTTGGAGGACTGTCAACCATCACGGGGATGTGTGTGACTCGTGGATGAGAAGTGTCCAACCTAATCGTTCTACACACGACTCCACACTCGTCATTTTTCCTAACAGTCCGCGACGGATTACGAACGGATTGTCAACAGAATAAAATGGTCATCATGAGTCACCCTGCGCCCCGAGAACACGGAGCATTTCGGATTTATAGGCATCCACACCGGGCTGATCGAATGGGTTGATACCGAGTAGGTAGCCACCAACGGAAACGGCGTGTTCAAAGAAATAGATCAACCTTCCCAGATTTTCCTCTGTGAGACCGTCCATTGTTATAATGTGAACAGGTACGCCCCCTGATAAATGAGCCCGGGTAGTGCCCAGAAAGGCCGCATGCGCAATGCTCTTTATTGATTTTCCCGCGACAAAATCCAGACCGTCCAGTGAACCATTCTCGTCTGGAACTTCAATAGAGGGACGATCGGAATCAATCATCAAAAACGTTTCAATAAGATTGCGACGACCGGATTGCAGGTATTGTCCGAGAGAGTGGAGATCACCAGAATAGGTACAGGTGGTGGGAAAAAGCCCCTTCAAGTCCTTCCCCTCACTTTCGGCAAAAAGTTGTTGCCACCAGGACCCGAGACCGCCCAGTTTTGGCTCGAAAACCGACAATATTTCGGCAGTGTATCCTGATTCATGCAGCGCATAGCGACTCATCGCGTAGGCAACAGCAGGGTTGTCTTCGGGCGAAAGGAGCTCCGTCATCATGGCTACGGATCCGTAAAAAAGAGACCGGATGTCGAATCCCGCTACCGCGACAGGAAAGAGCCCCGCGGGGGTGAGAGCAGAAAAGCGACCGCCAATGTCTGCAGGAATGTCAAACGTCCTGTAGTCATTTGTTTGGGCCAATTCTCGAAGCGAACCCCCATCTGGATCTGTCGTGACGATGATGCGGCGGCTGCAGTCGTCAAACCGGTCCTCCATCCATTTCCTGATAATGCGAAACGCGATGGCGGGCTCCAGGGTGGATCCACTTTTCGAAATAACATTTGCGAAGACAGATTTTCCTTCCAACGAGTCCAGGAGTTCTTGCAGATAAGAGCCGGAAAGATGGTGACCGGCGAAAATGACCCGAGGAGCTGCG
Organism: uncultured Bacteroidota bacterium; assembly: GCA_937893205.1. GTDB lineage: Bacteria > Bacteroidota > Rhodothermia > Rhodothermales > UBA10348 > CALBJU01. The sequence continues at coordinate 16,649 of CALBJU010000474.1, read as the reverse complement.
TGGACACCCTCTTCACCATCCGGTTCTGAAGAGAAATACGGAGAAAGTGCACTGATGATCGCTTTCGCGCCCAGATACGATCCGCCTATGCCGATACAAATTAACACGTCGGCTCGTTCGCGAATCTCACGACTTACACTCGTGATTTCCTCCAGCAGCGCGTCGTTGGGGTCCTGAAGAATGCGTCGCCAGCCGAGCCATTCACTTCCCGCACCGGTTCCTTCAAGGAGCGCACGATGGGCGGCATGCGCACGGAGAAACAAACCGCTTCCTACATGAGAATCGATAAAGGCATCTGCAGGGCTGAAATCAAACTCTATCATGGAACGGACGAGTCTTGAGAACGGCGAAAACGGTTGATGGCTATCTTGTCTGCCCAAACTTAATGACGCAGATGCTCTGATATGCGAACATTCATTTCATTTGAAGATGCACTGAACATGGTGCTAGCCTCCGGAACCAAGGCAGAAGCAGAGCACATTTCTCTTTCGATGGCATTGGGCCGAACGCTGTCCGAACCGATTGTGAGCCTACAGAACCTTCCGCCTTTTGCGAGCTCCGCGATGGATGGCTTTGCCGTGATTGCCTCAGATCTGGCCAAGGAAGGAGCGGTGTTGAACGTGGTCGAACACATCCAAGCTGGAGATATCCCTCAGCGCGCAATCAAGCCGGGCACGTGTGCAAAAATCATGACGGGAGCTCTGTTTCCTGAGGGTGCCGATTCAGTTGCACCGGTAGAGTGGGTCCTCAGCGAGCGTGGAGACCATGTTTCGTTTTCACGCGCGCCTCAATCTGGCCAACATGTGAGGCCAGCAGCTGAAGATGTGCGAGAGGGCGACACCATATTTGTGGGCGGAGAGGTTATCACACCACCAGTTACAGGGATGCTCGCTTCACTCGGCGTGGACCCGGTTCCGGTCGTGCGACGTCCCAGGGTGGCCGTCATTTCAACAGGCGATGAAATAGTCCCTCCTCATGTTCAGCCCGGCCCTGCTCAGATTCGGGATTCGAATGGTCCAGCATTGAGGAGTCAGGTATTGGCGGCCGGGGGCGATTGCGATCGATACGAGCACGCGGCAGATGACCCGGCCGCGATCAGATTGGTTATCGAGGAAAACAAATCAGCGGATATACTGATTTTTTCGGGCGGAGTGTCGATGGGCGATCACGACTACGTGAAATCGGTTTTGGTTGATATGGGAGGCGAGATGTTGTTCTGGAAAGTTCGCCAACGGCCTGGAAAGCCCCTGGCTTTTGGGAAAATTGGCAGCACCGTGTTTTTGGGACTCCCTGGAAACCCGGTATCATCGGCGATGTGTTTCGCCATCTATGCTCGGCCGCTGATTCACAAAATGCTTGGACGCGAACGGGTAGGTGGTCAGAAAGTGTCAGCGATCCTGCAACATGATGTGAAGAAGGTCGCGGACCTGCACCATTTTTCGCGGGGAGTTGCGACCATGGGAGAGGATGGCACAATTGGAGTTTCAGAGGCGGGTTCGCAGGGCTCAAATCTCTTCAGTTCAGTAGTCAGAGCGAACTGTATTATTCACCTCCCGAGCGGCGAGGCGATGGCAAGAGAAGGTTCGCGCGTAACTATTGAACTCCTTCCCTGGGCGAACCTGCAAGGCCACTGAAAATCGGCCCGAAACTTCTTGAGGTCGAATCCTTCTCACCAGAGCTGCATTTTCCCAGGCGGAGTTCGAGCTCGTACTGGATCCGATCTGATCGGCAGAATCGTTGCTGAAAACAAACTTGTTGTCCGGTTTCTGTGGAGGATGAATGCTCGATCAGCAGAAGGGCCCTTCCCCACGGCACATCGAGATGCTGCGCAACATCATTGGGAGCGTTGACAGCCTCCAGACGAAAACGTCCGAGGCAAACCGAAATGTCGTACACATCTTCCAGAATGGCATAAATAGAGGTTCCGCTCAAATCGTGCTTTTCCAACAGGTGAGCGTAAAAAAGCGGAAGCCAGATACGATCGAAAACGACCTCCTGTCCGTTTCCGCGCTGCAGTCTGTCAATACGAAAAACCGTGGCACCCCCGTGGACTCCGAGGGCGGATGCAACACGGGCGTCCGCTTCTTCAGATTGTTGGTGAAGGATCTCCGACCCTGGTAGCACACCGGCGGCCTCCATCTGTTCGACAAAACCCGAAAGCCTGCTTCTCCTACCGGCAGCTCCTGAACTGGCCACAAACGAGCCGAGACCCTGGCGGCGATAAATAATTCCTTCGGTTTCGAGCGTTTGCAGAGCCCGACGAATCGTTATTCGACTGACGTCGAACTGGGTCCCCAACTGGTTTTCGGAGGGAAGGCGATCATTTTCCCCCCATACAGCGGCGTTTATTTGATCTCGTATCCAGGAGCTGACACGTTCGTGTCTGGACTGAGCTTGTGCTGTGGCCATTGTTTGAAGGATCTGGAGTGACGAGACCGGAAACCAGTAAAGATCCGGTGCAGGATGAACCGAAAGAGAGCTACTTGTGATACATATTATGACATGTAGGCACAAGATGCTAGTTGCTTAGCCCGAAAAATATCTCAAATGGGCTACGCGAATCCCTTTTTGTCGATCACGCCACGGGAAGATGCACGCTCACAACGATTCCGGCCTCAGAATCAGATGCGACACCGATCGAGCCATCATGGGCCAGGGCGACCAGGCGTGCATACGAGGTTCCGAGGCTGGTCCCCTCCTGTCCTGATTTTGTAGAATTGAATTTGTCGAAGAATGTGACCAGTTGCTTGGCTGAAAGAGGCACACCACGGTTCTGGACACTGATGAGAACCAATTCACCGACGGGCTCACAAACCACTTCGACAGGGGCACACTCGTCATGTTCGTGAGCATGACATGAGCCGTGTATTGCCCCTTGTGGACGGTATCGACGAGATATACGACGCGAACTTCCTGTGCGAGAGAGACTCTCGGCACAAGAATTATAAACAGAAAAAGCGTAAAAACGGCCCAACTACGGCGCATACTCAACCCGGAAGCGGTAAAAACTCCCTGTCAGAATGAGAGGACGGTGAAGAAAGGCGGTGTCTCGTCCGCAGTTGAGAACGGAAAGATACTCGTTTTTTGCGCTAACGGAGCCTGATCCTAGTGGAGCCTGATCATGGCGCGGGTTTTGGTACCTGCCACCGTTTCGATCTGGACGAAGTAAGCGCCCGCTGACGCGCCAGCGCCGTTCCAGGAGTGCTCGTGCTGACCTGCAGGGACCTGCCCATCGAACAAGGTGGCGATCAGGCGTCCCTGAATATTGAATATTCGAACCACGGCACGGCCTGCGATATTGGCTGACCAGCGAACGGTGACTGCGGAGCCGAAAGGATTCGGATAAACGCTTTCTAACTCGAATTCTACTGGAATTTCTGCCGCAGCATCCTCAACATCCGTTGGAACCTCCGACAGCGGTAGCGACCATACGCCGCGCCCGTGGGTGGCCAGGACGACCTGATCTTCGATGAGTCGCATCTGCCAGATTGATACTGCCGGAAGCCCGTTGTCGGCGATATTCCAGCTCAAGCCGTCGTCGAGAGACTCCACGACCCCGATTTCCGTCGCAGCCCACAGAACGGGTGAGTCCGGGAAATCCAGCATATCGAAGGTAGCCACGTCCGGGAATCCCCTCTGACTTATAACTCCCGGTGGGCCATTGTGAAATCCCGAGATATCTTCCCAGGTCTGGCCCATGTCGTTCGTTCGAAGAACTTTTGCGGTGTCGAAGAAAGAAAACGTAGCGTACGCTACCGAATCCTCATCGTGGCTCGTTGAAAGCCCCGCCAGCCTGCCTGGGGCGAACTCGGGAGTAAGGGTGGACACGAAGGTATCACCCCCGTCGTTGGATACCTGAAGCTTCCCCAGATCATCGTTTGCGCCGTTGAGGGTGGCGTCCATTTCGTAGCCCGCCCACACGATTTCGGGATTGGAGTTGGAAACGCGGACCTTTCCAGAGGATCCGTAGCCCCAGTCGGCTTCCGGAATGGCCGTCAGCGTCCACGAGGCAGCAAAATCCACACTCTTCCAGACGCCCGATTTACCGATTGTATAGACAATGTCCCCATTCAGATGATTGTAGGCCAGGGTCGTGATGAACTGCGCGCAGTCGCAGCCACTACCCGTGTCCGTAAGACCAGTCGTAGCGTCGGTAAATTGAATTCCACCGTTGACGGATCGTCGGATATTGGTCCATTGTGACGAAACGATCAGGCGTTTGTCATCCTGCTTATGCCAGATGGCGTCGAATCCGTCTCCGCCAAAGGCGGGCTGCCAGGCGGATGCTGCGCTTGGATTTCCGAGGGAGCGCCAGGACCCATTGTCCTGGGTGCCTCCGATATACACGTCGCCCCCGGGTTTCTTGTCGACTCCATAAAACTGAGAGGTGTTGTATCCTCGAGAGCGATCGATCCAGTTCGACCCTGCATCGCCGGAGTAAAAGACTCCTCCGTCATTGCCCGCGACGAGCTCAAATGCCTCGCCCTCCGTACCCGTCTCAAATATCGCCAACGTGTGTTGATCCACATGGATCGCAGATCCCACGGTGGATGTTGTTCGTGTTGGTGTACTCACATTCAGGTAGTTGAACCGCAGGATGGATTCAGGCAGATCGGATGCATCCCATGTCGCACCCGGCGTCAAGATGGGCCAGAAGAAATAGGCCAGGTCATTCACGACCCCACCGTTCTGGGCGATGTCCGGATCGGGGGTTGCGCCGGTATAAGGCCGGGATGAAATCATCACGTACTCTCTCCCCAGATCGTTTTCCTCCCGCTCGATCAGATCAAATAGGCCATCGTCGGATCGATCTCTGAAGGAAACATGCAATTGTCGATTGTTGGTAATGTCCCAGACCTCAAACGGTACTTCGACATAGTCCTTGTATGGGTAGTCGGCAAAGTCGACGCCGGACACATCTGGCGGCACGAATCGGTGGGCAAACTGGGAGAGGCCAGATCCGAATCGAACTTCGACGGAAACCATTTGGGACGCGCTGATCGTGCTTTCCTCTTCCTCTGTTCCCAATCTCAGAGCTCCGCCGAACTGGGGGGCCGTGAAGTTTATGAACGAAAGGAAGGGCGAGGTTCCCTCCTCTTCTACGCCAATAAAGTAGCTGACGTCCCTAGAACCTGTCTCGGTGAGTCGATGGATTCGAAGTCCTCCCATAAAGACGACATTCGCATCAAATGGATGAGGGGTCACCATCTGATCGTACCATCCCTGACTACCAGCGATGTCGATCGCTGGGGAAAGATTGGCCTGCTGGAAGGGAAGCCAGAGACCAGCTCTGTCTTTTGACACATACACGGGGTCTGGGCCGTCGCCAGATTCTACGAGCGCGTACAGCCGAGCAGGGTCCGCCGGAGACACGCCGATTTCGATGCGATTACCGGTTCCTGCCTCGCTGAGACCATAACTGGAGAGAGTCCACGACATCCCGGCATCCAAAGATTTCCAGATTCCGGAGCCTTCGTCTACGGCGTACTGGATATTGAAATTTTCGGGCTCGTCCACGATCTGCGTGAATCCCCGGAAACTGTCGGGCTCTTTCACCTCAATCCAGGATCCTCCACCGTCGGACGATCGCATAATTCCACCCTGGGTGGCTGCCAGCACAAGATTCGGGTCAGAAGGTGAAACGATGAGACGGTTCACAAAACGGAAACCAATCACGCTCTGGGTAGACGAAAGAGGGATCCACGTGGTGCCCCCATCCGTGGATTTCAGGATTCCGTCACCGATGACCGAGTCTATGTTCGGGTATCCTTCCCCTGTTCCCGCGTAGAAGATCGACGGATTCGAGGGCGCCTGGACGATTGTTGAGACGGCAAGTCTCGGAAGATCATCTGTCAGCGCTACCCAACTTCCGGGCGTTCCTTTGTCGGTCGTCTTCCAGATTCCACCACCTACAGATCCCGCAAACCAGGTTTGGCCCGTCGGATCATTTGCATCGATTACGATGGTGCGCGTTCGTCCCCCAAAGTTTCCAGGGCCGCGCTCAACCCAGGCCAGGGAGGAGCCAGACGATTTACGTGCTGCCCGCAGCTCTTTTAGCGAGGCCTGACGATATCCGGTCTTGTAGCCAGAAACATCCTGGTCCTCCTTGACGGTGATGTTGTGAAAATATTTGGCGAACTCATCCGGAAATCCTTGAACACCTGCTTCAGAATTGTGGTCGAACGACCTCGAGGAGTCAGTAGCCAGGGCGACTACCAGAATGGCGAAGAGAGAGATGGTGAGCAGATTGCGCATAGATCTCGGAGGGAAGTCTGCGATTGCGAAAAGTGTACGCGCGGAAGTACCTTCTCGCTCGACCAGGCATTGAGGTGCCAACAACCAATCTACGACTTTGGCTTCTTGTCAGCCCACCATTTTCAATTCACCATCCTACGTCATGCGTTCTCGTCTTCTAACCATATTCCTATCCTCTTTTATGGTGCTTCCCGCGATTGCCCAGGAAAGCCTGCAATCTCCGAGTTCCTTTCTCGGCTACGAGCTGGGATCGACCTTTTCCCGTCATCACCAGGTAGTGGATTACTTCAATCACGTGGCCCGAGCGTCCAACCGTGTGACAACGGTGCGATACGGCACAACGAACGAGGGCCGGCCGCTGATGGTAGCGGTTGTCTCATCACCGTCGAATATGGCTCGCCTGGAGGAAATTCAACAAGACAATCTCAAACTGGCCAATCTTGAAACCGGTGACGTGACCGGAGAGGCGCTCGCCATCGTCTGGCTGAGCTACAATGTCCATGGAGACGAGTCAAACAGCACCGAGGCGTCCCTTTCCACGCTATACGCGCTGGCCGACCCTGGAAATGCCAGATCTACCGGATGGTTGGAAAACACAGTCGTCATTCTGGATCCCGCAATCAATCCTGACGGGCGCGATCGATACGCAAACTGGTTCAACATGGTGGTCGGAGATGAAATGAACGTCAGCCCCGCGGCGGCCGAGCACGCTCAGCCCTGGCCGGGAGGCAGAACGAATCACTACTACTTCGACCTGAACCGAGACTGGTCATGGCAGACGCAGATCGAGACGGTGAGCCGCATGGAGCTCTACAAGAAGTGGATGCCCCACATTCACGCCGATTTTCACGAACAGGGATACAACGCGCCCTACTATTTCGCTCCTGCCGCAGAACCCATCCACGAAGAGATCACCGACTGGCAGCGAGAATTTGAAACCATCATTGGACGCAATCACGCCAAATATTTTGACCGCGAAGGCTGGCTGTATTTCACGAAACAGAGCTTCGACATCCTGTATCCAGGCTACGGGGATTCATTTCCGATGTTCAACGGCGCGATTGGGATGACCTATGAGCAGGCTGGCGGTGGCGGAGCTGGCCTTGGGATCAAGACGGCCATCGGTGACACGCTGACCCTTCTCGACCGGTTGACCCACCACACCACGACTGGTCTTTCCACCGTCGAAATGGCAGCCACACATCGAGACAGGGTCCTAACAGAATTTTCGAGTTATTTCGATAGAGCTCTTTCGGACCCTCCGGGAGACTATAAGGCCTATGTTGTGCGCGCATCTTCCAGCGGGAATCGGCTTCAGGAGATGGCAGATCACCTGGACATGCTGGGTATATCCTACGGCAAGGCGTTGTCTGACACCAGAGTGCGGGGACTCGACTATCGCAGTAACACGACTGGAAGGCAATCACTTTCCGAAGGCGATCTCGTCATTCCCGCTTCCCAGCCACGGGCGGTTCTGACCAAGGTGCTGTTCGATCCTGTTACCGAGATGAGCGATTCACTGACCTACGATATTACCGCCTGGGCATTGCCCTACGCATACGATGTGCAAGCGGTCGCGTCGAATGATGAGATTGAGCTCGGACCATGGGAGAAATCGAATGCCCCATCAGTCGATCATGCTGAGAGGCCCTACGCGTACGTCATCCGGTGGGACGACGCGGGAGATGCGACCTTCCTGGCAGCGCTACTGAAGCACAAGTTTGTTGTCCGATACAACCTTCGACCATTCACCATTCACGGTGAGCGATTTGCCGAAGGCTCGCTCATCGTCACGCGACGCAATAATGAGCGTTTTGGAGAAGTGTTTGGGTCAGAACTGGCCGCTCTGGCCGCCGAGCATTCTCAATCTGTGACGGGAATCGCAACTGGATTTGTGGATAGTGGTGCCGATTTGGGCTCCTCTGATGTCCGGTATATGAAGGCTCCCCGCGTAGCCATGCCGTTTGGTCGTCCGCTACGTTCGACCGGGGTAGGAGAAGTGTGGTACCTGTTTGACAAGGTGTTAGACTATCCGATCACTCGCTTTCCGGCAGACAGGTTCTCAGCGCTTGAACTGGATGACTATGACGTGGTGGTGCTCCCCTCTTCTTCGTATTCGACCATGTTGCCTGAGGCGGAGCTGGAACGACTCACAACCTGGATTCGAGGCGGCGGCCGACTGATTGCCATTGATCGTGCAGCTTCGTGGCTGGCCGGTAAAAAAGGCTTCTCTCTCAAAATGAAAGAAGCCGAAAAGGCCGCCGACAGTACAGCTACCGCGATTGCGCGTGCCAAACGTTACGTCGACAGAAGCCGGGACAGGGCGCCAACCTCGAACCCAGGTGCGATCTACCGGGTGAGCGTCGATACCTCTCACCCCCTGGGGTTTGGCTTCTCAAAGAACTCGTTCGTTCTTCGGGGTCGGGGGGATCACCCATCCGTGATGACGGGCTCTGGAGACTGGAATGTCGGAATCGTCCTTGAGGATGGACGAGTGAGCGGTCACACAGGGTACAAGGCGGAGGAGCGAACAGAAGGGTCGCTTGCCTTCGGTGTGCAATCGATGGGACGCGGGAGCGTAGTCTATTTGATGGACAATCCGCTCTATCGGGGATTCTGGAGATCGGGACGGATGCTGTTTGCCAACGCCTTGTTCATGGTCGGTCAATAGATCGAGCCACAACCGTAGGAATCACGGTGCGGCCGCCATCAAGAGTGAATAGGCAGCAGCCAGCATATCTGCCATGATGAGGAGAAAGAGGATGATGGTTTCGAGAATCGAAAAGTGGCGTCGTGCCTCGTAAGCCCGCCTCATTTCCCTGGACCGGATGAATCCCTTTCGGTCGTTCATCAGAAGAATCAAGATCTACAAAATGATCGCGAATCCGGTGAGCGCGACCCAGTTTACATCCAGAATAACGGGTGTGATCACGCCTGCCACACCGAACGGTGCCACCAGCCAGAACACGGCCCACGCCGGAAGCCCTCGTTTTTTTTTGGACCTCTTCGTGCGTTGTTTGCGCTCAGCGCGCCGCGCCAGTTTTGTATCCAAGTCTACTTCTGCCATTCGAACAATGCGTTAGTCAGGTTTCCGAGGGGCGAATAGATGAACCTGACGGGTATCTGCGCGCATCTTATTGAAGTTTATGCTCGACACGTCCCAGAAGTCGAATAAGCGTCTTGTGCCCGAGTCTGCGTTTGGCTTGGCTGAGGGGAAACCACCGGACCTGGGTGATCTTTTCTTCCCGTTGGGGGACAAAGCGCGTTTCATCGGTCTTCATGTGGTACCAATGGGTTGTTTTCACGGCGAAAAAATCTCCGTCGCGATATCCGTGGGTGGTCGTGTCAAGAAAATCCAGCACCTTCACCGAGCTGAGTCCGAGCTCTTCTTTAACCTCTCTCTTTGCGCATTTCTTTATCGACTCTCCGGGATCTTGTTTTCCCTTGGGAATATCCCACAGACCTCGGCGATAGATGAGCAGAATCTCAATGCCCGAATTTCCTTTGCGGGTAAGAATTCCTCCGCCAGCTCGAATCTCCTTCGGTTTCAGGTAGGGGCCAACGTTGAGAAGGGCCTTCTTTGGTATTTTTTGGACATCTCCGGAGAGCGTGGCGGGAATCTTGCGAGCATCCAGAACGAAGACTTTTCCTCGACCATCCGCTTTGGCTTGTTTCAGGCTCCTATAGAGTCTCGACTCATCATACTCAGACGGAAGTATCCCGGCCTTCGCGTTCTTGGGTGATTCGACATAAAAATAGAGCATGCTAAATCTGGGCAGGAAAAACTTGAAGTTGCCGGCTGAAAGCGGTCGATGATTCAGACGAGCTGCACTGTATGTTGTCTCCGTTTCAAAAGATAGACGCAGTCTCGATGAATCGGGCAGAAATATTCAGAAATACGGCGTGAAAAAGGTCGCGAAACTTACTGGAGTTCTGTTACTCGGTGGACGAAGTCGTCGATTCGGGTCTGACAAAACTCAAGCTTCACTTGGTGGCATGCCGCTCGCCGGGCATGCACACCGGGCGCTTTCCGAGGTGTGCTCGCGGGTGCTCCTCTCCGTCTCGAATCACTCTTCGCACTCTTCAGTTGGCGAATTGAGCGGTCGTCTTCTATTTGATGATGTTCCGGATAGGGGACCTCTGGGCGGCATCTTGACTGCGTTTTCCATTTCGACGGAGCCCTTCCTGGTGGTTCTGGCTGGAGATCTCCCCCGAATCAGGGCCGCTACATTATCCCGCATGGTCATGCGGTTCGAATCTGGCGTTCTCCTCGCACGTGATGAGCAATCTGGCCGTGTCCAACCGCTGTGCGCCGTCTGGAGCCGCGAAGCCAGCGGGCAACTCGAAGAGTATCTGGAATCCGGACACCGGTCGGTCCTGGGATTTCTGGATGGGGTCGTTACGCAGGTGTTTGACCTGCCTTCGGAGGAGTTGATAAATATAAATCGTCCAGGCGACCTGGAAGATGTTCGATAAAGCTCCCGGACCTTTATTATGCGTTGTCGTTTGTTCTGACAATGGAATCACCAGAGTTACTCACCGCGAGCCAGCAGCCTCCCCCATCAATCGATGAATTACGGATTCCTGATCAACAATGACACCTGTATCGGGTGCCATGCATGCTCGACGGCGTGCAAGAGTGAGAACGAGGTGCCACTTGGAGTCAATCGGACCTGGGTCAAGACCGTTGAGACGGGCGTTTTTCCAGACGTTACACGCAATTTTCAGGTCACGCGATGTAATCACTGTTCGAATCCGCCATGTGTCCGCATTTGCCCCGTGACGGCGATGTACCAGAGGGATGATGGAATTGTAGAGTTCGACCCGGACAGCTGTATCGGATGCAAGGCGTGTATGCAGGCCTGTCCGTACGACGCCATTTACATCGATCCCGAATCGGGAACGGCTGCAAAATGTCACTATTGTGCACACCGTGTTGATATCGGCCTCGAACCAGCTTGCGTGGTGGTGTGCCCGGAACACTCCATTCTAGCCGGCGATCTGGATGATCCTCTGACTGAAATATCCCAGATGATCGCGCGCAATAAGGTCACGGTGCGAAGACCCGAACAGGGCACGGTGCCGAATCTATACTATATCGGAGGGGACGATATGGCGATGCACCCGACAGCCGTACAGGGTGCCCAAGAGACATTTGCCTGGTCTGATCCCATGCCGGAAGCGGGAACCGGTGGTGTTCGTGAGAAGGATCATCGGCCCAATTCGTCGCCACGAAAGACATCCCCTTCGGGTCAGCCGCTCCGCACACCTCAGCCACAAGGGATTGCTACCGGTGGCCCCATCCAGATTGGAAAGGGCCGTATGGCGGAGCAAATGACTCAGGTGGTGTGGAACGCGCAGCATCGGGTACCCTGGCACTGGCCCGTACCCGCGTATCTGGTCACCAAAGGCATTGCTGCAGGCATGTTCTTGATCGTGTCACTGATGTCCATTCTAAGGATCGGGGAGATCGGTAACTTCAGCGGACTTATCACGGCTTCCTGCTGTCTGTTTTTTCTCGTGGTCACCACCGCACTGTTGGTATATGATTTGGAGCGCCCAGAGCGTTTTTTACGTATCGTCACGCGTCCTCAGTGGAAAAGCTGGCTGGTCCGAGGGGCCTATCTGCTCATTGCATTCAGCATTCTTGTCACCATCTGGGCTGCCGGTGAACTGGCCCTGTGGATGTCCTGGATTGCAGAGGCCGATTACATCCTCTGGCGAACCGTCCTCAACTGGGTCGGTGTACCGCTCGCAGTTGGCACCGCCGTCTATACAGCATTCCTGTTCGGTCAGGCTGAGGGCCGAGATCTGTGGCAGAGTAGCCTTCTACCACTGCATTTGATTGTGCAGTCCTTCGTTGCGGGCGCTGCTTTCTTCATGATTGTCGGGAGCGTTGTTGAACTGGATGCGGACGTGATCGCGTTGGTCCGACTCACGTTCATCACGAGTCTGGTTTTGGACCTCCTGGTGACGATGTTCGGCGAATTTGGGATGCCGCACGCATCCGAAGCTGCTGCACGGGCCGCGCACATGATTGTGAGGGGACGATACGCCCGCTCATTCTGGATCGGCAGCGTTCTTTTTGGTCACCTCATTCCACTGGGTTTGGACTTCGTCAACCTCCCAGGAGCGGTCGCCGGAATACTGGCGCTCGTGGGGCTGTTCTTATATGAACGTGCCTTCGTCAGCGCCCCGCAGGAAATTCCCAACAGCTGACTCAATGAGCAATAACAAGCAGAGCAGCAACGACCAAAGCAGTTCCGAATCCGAGTTCGGACTTCCGAAATTTTCTACGACTGACCGGCAGCCCGAAAAAATTAAAATGACGACCGTCCAGCATCCCGACGGCCGCATGAGCCAGTATCCACCCTCAGAGATGTGGGATGATTGGGTCGAGTGGGATGGAAAGCAGTGGCCTCGGCGTGTCGCTCGGCACTACACGTTGGTCCCAACGGTCTGCTTCAACTGTGAGAGTGCGTGTGGACTGCTCGCCTACGTGGATCGGGAAACGCTGGATATCAAAAAGTTCGAAGGGAATCCGAAACACCCGGGCAGTCGCGGACGAAATTGCGCCAAGGGGCCCGCTACAATCAATCAGGTTTACGATCCAGAGCGCATTCTATACCCCTTGAAACGAGTTGGAGAGCGGGGTGAGGGGAAATGGAAGCGCATCACCTGGGAAGAAGCGCTGACGGAGATCGGCGAGAAGATGAATGCATCCCGCCAGAAAAGGCGTGATGGCATCATGTACCATGTCGGTAGACCGGGTGAGGATGGATACACCAATCGATGTATTCAGGCCTGGGGCGTGGATGCGCATAACTCACACACGAATATCTGTTCGGGCGGGGCTCGGGCGGGCTATTTCCTCTGGTCCGGCTTCGACCGCCCGAGCCCGGACTACGCCAATGCAAATGTAATTGTACTCATCTCGAGCCACCTCGAGACGGGCCATTACTTCAATCCACACGCGCAGCGGATTATGGAGGCGAAGGTGAATGGCGCGAAATTGATCACCTTCGATCCACGTCTCTCCAACACGGCTTCAAAATCAGACACCTGGCTACCCACGTGGCCGGGATCTGAGCAAACAGTTCTCCTGGCCATAGCCAATTATCTCATCCAGAATGATCTCTACGACAAAGACTTTATGCGTCGATGGGTGAACTGGCGGGAGACCCTGGAATTTTTCAAGGACCGTCCATACGAGGAGGTCGATTTTGAGCTGCCAGGGGAAAACATGTGGGAACGATTTCGAGCTCTTCTCGCTGGTGGGCGCTTCGATATCGAGGAAGATGAAGCTGACTTCGATGTTTTTGATCGACTACTCAAGGCGCTTTACGCGGAGTATACCTTCGAGCGCGCAGCCGAAGAGTCACAGGTCTCCATCGAAAAGATCAAGGAGGCGGCAAGGTATATCGGTAATTGTCAGGGTCGCCTTGCCGCGCACACGTGGCGCAGTGCTTCCATCGGAAACAAGGGTGGATGGCAAGTGGCGCGGTGCCTGCTGTTCTTGAACGTGTTGACAGGCAGCATTGGGACCGAAGGCGGCACTTCCGGAAACAGCTGGAATAAGTTCGTCCCCAAGCCCTTCGATCAGCCGCCACCCCTGGAATCGTGGAACGAACTCCACATGCCCCACGAGTGGCCACTCGCCTTTTATGAAATGAGTTTCCTGCTTCCGCACTTCCTCGAAGAAGGACGCGGTGAGATCGACGTCTACATAACCCGTGTTTACAATCCACTCTGGATCAATCCGGACGGATTCATGTGGATGCGGGCGCTCAAAGATGAGAGCAAGATCAAGTGTCACGTCGCCCTGACTCCAACCTGGAATGAGTCAGCCTGGTTCGCCGACTACGTCCTTCCGATGGGCCACGCGAGCGAGCGTCATGATCTGATGAGCCAAGAAACCCATTCAGGGCAGTGGATTGCGTTCCGTCAACCCGTGCAGCGCGTCGCCGCAGAACGCCTTGGGCGAAAGGTGAAATACACCTGGGAAACGAATCCCGGTGAGGTCTGGGAAGAAAATGAATTCTGGATTGAGCTCTCGGTGCGCATGGATCCCGACGGCTCTCTGGGCATCCGAAAACATTTTCAAAGCCCGTACCGCGAGGGCGAGATCGTGACTGTCGAGGAGTACTACCGGTGGATCTTCGAGAACAGCGTACCGGGACTTCCTGAAGCGGCCCAAAAAGAAGGCCTCTCTCCTCTCGCGTACATGAGAAAGTACGCCGCCTTCGAAATCAATAAGGACAACTACGTACCGTATGAAGAGCGGATCGATACGAAGACCACGAAAATGGATGACCGAAGTCGGCTCCTCCGTGACGGCTCCGTAGTTGGAGTTATGATCGATGGCGTTCCACGAGCGGGCTTCTCGACTCCGAGCCGCAAGATGGAATTCTTCAGTCCGACCATGCACGAATGGGGCTGGCCGGAAAAAGAGCACACCATTCCCTGGACCCTCAAAAGTCATGTTCACCCCGACAACATTGATCGGGAAAAAGGAGAGATGCTTCTGCTGCCCAATTTTCGTCTGCCGACGCTCATTCATACCAGAAGCGCCAACGCCAAATGGCTCTACGAACTAAGCCACAAAAATCCGGTGTGGATGCATCCTTCCGATGCCTCGCGTCTCGGGGTAGATTCGGGCGATCTGATTCGCATCACCACTCGGATCGGATACTTCGTCGACAAGGTCTGGGTGACCGAGGGAATCAAGCCAGGAATAATAGCGATGAGTCACCACCTTGGTCGATGGCGATTGAAGGAGGCCGAGGGCGTGAGCCGTGGGGCGTCAAATCTGGTGTCGATTTCGGAAGAAAACGAGACCGAAGGTAGACTGAGGGTGGAACACGGTGCCGGTGCCTGGAAATCATTCGACCCGGATACCTCTCGAATCTGGTGGGAGGATGTTGGCGTGCATCAAAATCTTACACATGCCGTGCAGCCAGACCCGGTATCCGGTCACCACTGTTGGCTTCAGAAAGCGTTCAATGTCGAAAAAGCGCGTACCGAAGATCGGCACGGGGACGTATATGTCGATACGAAAGCCTCGATGGAAAACTACTACGAGTGGGTAAAACTCTCCAGATCGGCGGTCGATCACTCTCCGGACGGACTGCGACGGCCGTACTGGTTCAAGCGGCCGCTGAAGCCTGTAAAAGCAGCTTATGCTCTTCCTGACAAGCCTTTTGGTCGCTAAAAATATCTTGATGAAGGCTCCCATGACTCGATTTATTGTATAGATGTTATGTCAAGTACTTACAAGTATGAGTTCAGGATTATTCCGTTGCCTTCCACGACACTTTGAGCGCAACAATCCCATCAGATCAAATACGGAGATTGGCAGATCTTCTGCAGCATCCTCCGTCGCAGGATGACGATTTGTCCTGGTTGAGTGATACGGCTCAAGATCTGCGGTTGTCGTCCGACGAACTGGCAGCGGAGCACTACCGGGTTCTGGTTCACGAACTCATGCCGGCAGCATCGGTGTTTCTTGCCTCGGACGGCATGTTGGGTGGCGATATTGGCCAATCGGTGCAGGAGTTCATGAGCGCGCACGATCACAGACCTGTCTCACCAACGGACCCTGCCGATCACCTCGTAGAAGAGGTACTTTTATTAGACAATTTGATCGCTGCGGGTCAGAGAGAAGCGGCGTCCAGATTTTTCACCCATCTGAGTGGATGGGCTCCGTTGTGCCTGAACGCGATTTCAACATCGGGGAGCGTTCTGTTCGAGTCCGTAGCGGAGGCGCTCAGAGATGCTCTCATTGTAGTTGGGCGCACCCTGCCTCGTTCTGCCGGCTCAGATCTGTTTCACCCCTCACTGACTCCGGGAGCCGTGACCTTTCAACTGGAAGACAGCAAGACGGGACTGGCCCAGATCGGGAGATTTTTCTCCACCCCGGCTCAGTGCGGCCTCTATCTCTCGAAAAGAAGAATCAGTATGCTGGCCCGCAGAACCAATCTACCGACCGGATTTGGATCGCGAGCGCGCACCATCGAAGGTCTCTTTCGTTCAGCCGGGCAGTACGGAGGGATGGACACGGTGTGCCACTTTCTGGCAGAGGAAATTGAGGCCACCCAGCTCGTGTGGCAGTCCTGGAAAGATGAGGAGTTACCAGGGTCCCGTCACTGGGCCGCCTTCTGGTCATCAAGACTGGATTCCACCCGATCCATCGTGAGGCGCCTGGGCGATTCCTGACGTTATCCATCAGGGGAGGCGGCCGACATATTCGTCGAGACGATTCCATCCGGTCAGAACGTGTACAAGGGCGCGGTGAACGCTCAGGAAAAAATGATCCACCCCGATGGTATCATGCACGCCGGAGGATCGCAGCACCTTTACGACGGCCATTTTGGTCCCGCTCATGTAAAATTCGA
>CALBJU010000473.1 GCA_937893205.1 uncultured Bacteroidota bacterium | reverse complement strand
GAACGCGCTGCTCGCCCGAGCGGGATACCGTGATTAATACTATACCGCCCGTAGGTGGGGCACTTACAGGAATGGCCGCCGACGTTTGCCGAAATGAAATGTCGGAGAGCCACAGCTCTTCATTGAGATAGATATCGACTTCGGGGGAGGTAGCCTGAACCCAATCATCCACCATCTGGACAAATACTCGGTCTCCATTTCTGTGCCCTACTCCAGGAGACACACGCAGACCGAGCTGGGACAGACCCCGAGAAAGAATGGCGCTTCTCAAAGTGGTCTCGGAAGAAAACACACCTGTTTGCCAAACGGCACCCGATTCACCCACCGGCATCGTGAGTAGTGCCACAGCGTCCGCGGAAAGTCCCTCTTTCGGAGCAGAAAGGGAGAACGACTGGACATTCGAGAAATTGACTGAGCTCTTTAGTGTCCACGAAAACGTGTCTGTGTCTTCAATCGACGAACCACCGATTGACATCGGGAGGCCGGTTTCAACCTCCGGTTCAGTTTCTGTCACATTCATCTGAAACGATGAGGCCGCAAGTAAGGGTTGGGTGAGGATCAGATCTATCGGTCTGCCTGCGGACTCAATACCAACAGGAAAGGGAATCGACCCTGTGAACCCAGATGGCGTACTGATTTCAACGGGGCCAACGATCCAGGAGTTTTCGGCAACGATGATCGGCACATCCAGGTCGAGTAAAATCGTTGCAGAGTCTAGAACGATCAGGCCTGAATTCAACTGGAGCGAACCGGTAACACGCAGTACGGAATTCACTGGACCGCGGAAAATCGCCTGGCTGAGTGGCAGGGTTGAGCTCCTGGAAAGCTGAGAAAATACTAGGTCGGGCGAACTGAAAAGCACGGTTTGCGAGTCCCCCGTCAACGAGAGAGAGGTAAACGAGTCCCACTGGCCTCCCATTGTCAAATCACCGGATGTGGTAAAAGAGAGAGCCTGCATATTTCCATTTACAATAGATGAGCCATCGACCTCTATTTGTGTATTTCCATTTATCACTGCTGAGATCCCCAGAAAAAACGTGCCCGCCGATTGCAACGAGGCAGTCGGATCCGAGAACACAGTTCCACTGAGCACCACAAGCGAGTTGGTGGCACTCAACGAATATCCGGTCATGTTGAGTGAGGAGCCGGGTATGCCCGAAAATGTTATGTCTCTGGCCGTCCTGTCACCACTCATAATCAGATCGGGTGTGGTAGAACTGAGAGAACTTCCCACATCAAATTCGAGAGAATCCACGACAACATCCGGAGGAAAAAATGTCGTGCTCAGGGCGAGAGACGAGGAGATCGGTCTCGCAAAAAGATCAATCGTCCCGCTGGCGGCATAGGGTCCATCCGCAGTCAATA
The DNA here is from genome assembly GCA_937893205.1 of uncultured Bacteroidota bacterium. Classification (GTDB taxonomy): domain Bacteria; phylum Bacteroidota; class Rhodothermia; order Rhodothermales; family UBA10348; genus CALBJU01. The sequence continues at coordinate 1,344 of CALBJU010000473.1, read as the reverse complement.
GTGGTGCTACACCGATATCTACTTCAAGTAATCCGAGGCGAGCACCATCGTCGAGAACCACATCAGCGCCACTCCAGCTCAACTCCCCGCTCCAGACAATACCCGTCCCTTCGAGACGAATAGGCCGATTGATGGTTAACCTATTTGTGGTGGAACCGGTGTTACCGGCCATCACGATCAGATTATTGATACCCGTTGACACCGGTGGGATCTCGAGTCCAGAGATGAGCTCTGATGCCTGAAAATCTTGATCCTGGCCCGTCACGGACCCATCGTCGAGTTCAAAAGCCAGGTTTACCGGTCCTAGAAATTCCGGTGGATGAGTTAAGATGCCTTGTCCTCGCCGAAGAATAAGCGCGTTATCCGCCAGCACGAGTTTCCCCGGACTGTCCATCGCAATCTGTGCGCCGTTTTGACCAAATACCAGGCGATTGATTATTTGAATAGGTGACGAAGAAGGCGCAATTGAGACGGGTTGCTGGATTCGCAGTGCGCTGAATTGAGAAGAACCCGTAGAAGTGATAATTGCTGTTCCCGGACTGTCCACTACCACCTCTCCAACGAGATCGTCCTTGAAAGGAAACAGTTCTTTCCCGGTGGCGATCCGCGAGCCGTTGTCAAAATCGGGGTATTCTACATCGCCGAGAATCGTCGAAGAGGACAACATCAGGAGGGGCTCAACATTTCCGCGCAATATCAAATCAGTCTTCCCAAGCGAGACGTTTCCCTCTCCAAAGGTGACACTACCGTTGGGCACAGTCATTGAATAAATGGCTCCGCTTCCACCTTGGACAAACGAGATGGTGGATGACTGAGGCAGTAATTCAAGATTACTGAATTCAATCAGCAATGGGGCTTTCAGCGTTATTTCAGACTCTCCAACCACACGAATCGTCGATTCTGGAGAAGATTGATCTCCCAAAAATCGCGTCCCCGAGTGAAGCCAGGCTGCAGAGTTCAGCTCTACGGATTGCGCACCCATTGTGATGGTGCCATCCAGAGACTCAAATGCATCCTGAACGGTTAAATCCGACTGCAACAGTATAGCTGAATTCTCATGTGCAAGCCGTAAACGGGGGATGTTGCTTCCTGCGTTCAATGTCGCGCTCGCGAAGAAGGTGAGATATCCGTCCTCTGCTCCGGCATTCAATAATGAAACGGAAGCTCCGGAGCCGAAAGAAACGATTGAAGGTGACATGAAATTAATTCCACTTCCAGGGCCCAGCACAATCGGCAGATCGGCTACGGTGAATTCGAATAGCCCCAGATCGCGATCCAAGTTGAGGCTGGTTTCGAGCGTTAAGGAGCCCGATTCGACTAAAAACGATTCTGCAAGATCGGAAG
>CALBJU010000472.1 GCA_937893205.1 uncultured Bacteroidota bacterium | reverse complement strand
CGGGTCACCCTCAGCTCGAGATCGCGTCCTCGCGAGTCGATTGGGCGTGGCGGCCGTCGATGCGCTGCTCGATGGGCATGCAAATGTGATGGTCGGGATCATCAACAATCAAATAAGGCTGACACCCTCTCGGAACACCTATACTCGAAAAAAGAGCATCAGTTTTGATTTGCTCGACCTAACCAAGCTCCTCAACTAAAAGACGTCCAGTGAGTCAACCCAGATCAACGTCGATCCCGCCGATCGGAATCGTAGAAGGCAAGAAAGAACACATCAAGGAGATGTTTGATGCGATCGCTCCTCGCTACGATCTGTTGAATCGAGTACTCAGTGGCGGCATCGATCAGACCTGGAGAAAAAAAGTAATTCGGAGAATACTGACTGGCTCTCCAGAACGTGTCCTGGATGTTGCTACGGGTACAGGGGACCTGGCAATCATGGCCGCTGCCATGGGTGTCCCGAAGATTGTTGGTGTCGACATTTCTCAAGAAATGCTATACGTTGGTCAACAGAAAATCGACGCTAAATTCCTCGACGACCGGATTACTCTTCAGAAAGGAGATGCAGAACGACTGCCGTTTTCGGACTCACAGTTCGACGCGGCGATGGTAGCCTTCGGTGTTCGGAATTTCGAAGATCTGAGTGAAGGACTTTCTCAAATATACCGCGTGATTCGTCCTGGTGGACGTCTTGTAGTGCTTGAGTTCAGTCAGCCTAAGATGTTTCCTATCAAGCAGTTATACAAATTTTATGGTCGGTTTATTCTGCCTCGAATAGGACGAATGATATCGGGAGATCAGGGTGCGTATACCTATCTGCCTGAATCTATCGCCGTTTTTCCCGAAGGAGAACAGTTCCTTGACTACATGCGGGAAGTAGGATTCGAAGAGCTTGATGCTCGGCGCCTGACGTTCGGCGTTGCTTCCATGTACAGTGGGCGCAAGAGCATGGATCAACGTTAGGGGACAGTCCATTCGCCGCGGATCGCGAGCAATGCGTAGTGCCGCGATTCCTCCTAATCCCTGAATTTAATCAGGCAGCACTCGTTCACGCCACCGCCGGTCCTGTAGCTGACTTCATCCATCAATTTTTTCATGATGTGCACGCCAAACCCTCCTGATTTTCGAGACTTGGCATACTGTACGAGATCCGGTTCCTCGTAGTCGGTCCGGTCAAAGCTGCGACCCTTATCTCGAATGAGGACCGTCAATTTATCTTTATTGACGATAATGGATATATCAATGGGCTGTTCACTCTGACCCTCGTATGCGTGTTCGATTACGTTGGTACACGCTTCGTCTACAGCCATTTTCAGCTTCTCCACAGACATTTTCGAAAAGTTCGCGTCCGTCGCGTGGGTCGCGACGAATTCGCGCACGTCCTCCAGGAAGCGCGTCGAGCTCGGAATAGTCAGTGTGTGAGTTGTAGAAGCCACGAATCGATATTCTAGTGTTGGATTTTTATTCCGCCTTCGCTTCTGAGAATTTTTCCACAGCTTCTTCCTCAGATTCCATGATGTCGAACAGCATGGGGAAGCCTAGTAGATCAAAGACATTGAACACCTTGGCCTGCAGGGCGGCAATCTTAATGTCGCCTCCAGATTCCCGAACTTCCTCGATGTATGCCATGAATACTCCGAGACCGGCACTGGAGATATATAGAAGATCACTTCCATTGATCAGGATGCGGACCTGATTCTCCTGTTGGCATTTCTGAATAGCTGCTTCCAGCTCCGCGGCCGTGTGAGCATCCAGTTCACCATGCAAATCAAGAATTTGCACAGACCCACTGGTTCTGAATCCAACTGAAAAATTACTCATGATTGTATCACGTTATGAATGATGTCTTACCAGACGATTGAACCGGCCAAATATACTGCGTCATTTGGATTCTTCCATCGATTGAACTGGAGGACTAAGTGCTTCCAGGGGAAGGCCATGCCATTTTAGTACCACGAGAGTCATGTCGTCGTCGTACACCTCGTTTCCCATGAAATTTTTAAGATCGCTCAGGACCGCAGAATGAATGCCGTCCGCGTCTTCGTGTCGATTTTCGTCAATTGTTACGAGTAGACGGTCGTAGCCGAACTCTTCTCCTTCCGGATTGCGACTCTCGACCACCCCATCTGTGTACAGGACAAACACATCCCCAGGCTCAAGATTGATTCTCTCTTCCTCCAGGCTTTTGAGGAACAGGTCGCCTCGATCAAGGCCCAGACCGAGTCCTTTTGTTCGCAAGAACCGCGACTCTCCGCTCAGACGAACGGCCGCGGCCGGACAGTGGCCCGCTCTGGCAATGTCGAGCGTTTCGTTCTTCAAATCGACGATCATATAGATGGCCGAAATGAAGACATTCCGATCCAGAGTCTGAGCAAGCGCCATATTGGCGTGGTGCAAAAAGATAGAAGGCGTTGCAGCGAGTCGACTTACCGACTGAAAAATGCCCCGCATTTCAGCCATATAGAACGCCGCCGAAGTACCTTTTCCCGAAACGTCACCGATGATCACTCCGTAGCGGTCGTTCTCCAGTTGTACGAAGTCGTAATAGTCTCCACCGACCTCCTGGGCAGAGATGCTACTGGCCGCCATGGACAAGCCAGGTAGTTGAGGAACGCTCTGCGGAAGAAGCTTGCGTTGAACCTCGCGTGCAATGGATAGCTCACGCGCGAGCCGCTCTTTCTCGACTTGCTGCTCGAAGAGCCGTGCATTGTCAATTGCGACTGATGCTTGTGCTGCAAAGATGCTTATCGTCTCCACGTCATCGCGCTCGAATCCGCTGACAACAGCTTTGGACGCGAACAAGGCTCCAATAAGCTCGTCGCGGGCAATCAAGGGCACCACCAGCAGGCTTCCCATCTGGTCTCCAGGTCGAACATTGAGTCGGTGGTCTGCCGGTGCTTCCCGAATAATCAGCGGATCTCCTTGAGCCGTCATCTCATCCACAAGCAGAGCCGAATCTACCAGCTCACTGATTCGATCTGGAGAAATGTTGTGCGAAGACACAACGTGATGTCGAAGTGAACCCGAGCTTGGATCCGGCATTACGAGCCAGGACGCGTCCGCAGATCCCGCTTCTACGGGCGCAGAAGCTATGGTAGCAAACAGGGTCTCGGCGTCGAAGACCTGGCCCACAAGATGAGCCAGTGAGTGCATGGTGGCCCGTTCCCCCGCTCGTTGTTCGTAGTCTCCAGAGGTTGGAAGGTGAAATAAGAGCGACAGGAATGCAGTCGAACAGTACAGTATGCCGAAGAGAGAGGCTTGCTCGACAAAGGTCGCGAGTGGAACGAAAAAGTGTTGTAAAAACCCCGAACCGCCAATGACGAACAAATCAGAGCTGAATTGCGCAATTCCGAACGCCAGAATCAAAAAGGTCGCGAATACGAGACACAGACCAATCGTCGCCAGTTTTTCCTTGAAAGACAGGAAGACGATCCATGACAGCCGGAACGAATTCACCACCATGAATACAACCGAAACAGCCAGGGCCATATTCTGCCACTGACTCTGACCCGCTCCTGGGGTATTCATCAGCGTAAGCGCGGCGGTGAGCGTCATGGAAAACAACATGACATTCCAATTTCGCTGGCTGGTTTTCGACCGCTTTACCAGAACAAGTCCCTGAAACCGATTAAGGAGGAGGAACGCGAACAATATCAGCAAAACGCTTATAACAACCATCTTCACGATGGTGGGAAACGTCAGCGCTATTCCCGTATTCAGGTCAAATCCCAGGCCCAGATCCAGTCCAGGGGCGTCAATACGGCCGATTCTGCTCGTGATCGCCGCTAAAGAGATCAAAATGAATCCGGTGATCAGAAGTGACCACAACGTTTTGGCTGGCGAGTCCTGACGCAGACGATAGTAGCGTCTCAAAAATAACCACAAAGACCCAAATCCAACGGTTGTGACTGCCGAATATAACAAGAAGAGGGTCGTCGAAAGCGGGACCTGCGAGCTCCACTGTTGGAAATGAAATCCAATCCCGACGGCGAGGCAGGCGGCAAACAATATCCCGTACAGAACCATCGGTCCGCGCTCGGTTAACCGCTTGCGGAGGGATTTTGAAGGCTTTGTTTCCAGGCTGTATTCAGCCATCAGGAGCAACCACAGGACTGATTAAAGGATCATGCGTTTTACCGGAGAAAATGCAGGATTGTTACATACTCATCTCATCTGAAGGTACGCCTCCTCAAACGCAGGTAACACCGCAAGACATGATAATGGACGTCATTTTAATCCGTTCGAGAGAGTAACTTCAGTCGCTAATATCCGTATTTCAGTTCAAGTCATTTTTAAGATAATTGATGCGAAATAAAGCCTTGATACGATTTCAGTTGACCCTCCTCGTTATCGCGGTCGCTCTGATTACCTGGCGTATGTCAGGTGGTGAACTTCTCAGCGAAGGAGGAAGCAGCTTTGTGAATTTGAAGAGCCTGGACGACGGAAGGTTGTATACGGAGCACTTCGAAGTGGTGGCGAATACTCGCTTGAAAATCGAGGGAGTTGCTTCATTCGAAGATGATCAGGCGGCATCCAAACTGGCCGTATATCCATGGATCGTAAATCGCACGACGAACGAAGTCATCTGGATTGCCAAAGAAGGATCTGTCCTCCGAGATGGGGTCAAGGCACTGATAGTTGATTCCGTAGACGTCGAAGTTGGACAGTACTCGGCTTACTACACCACGTACGGCCCATCCCGAAGTTCAAGAAAGGGTGGCTCTTTTATGGGGCTAAAACCCCACTGGACCAATTACGAATCGTTTTGGGAGTTTGAGATATCGGCTCCGACGGGCACTGTCAGTAGGCTGAGTCACGTCGAGTCTTCTGACCATAGTAGTTCGGCCCTCTGGGCGTACCAGCCAGGCCGCCAGGGAGGACGAGAAAGTGTGATGGTTCATGTGGTCGAAGATGCATCTGTTACTATCGACGCGACGGTAGCTCTGTGTGACAGGAGATGTGATGAAGTTGAAATAACCCAACTTCCGCATCGTGACCGCCGTTGGTCTATTTCAGACGTAGAAACCGAATCGGCCGGTGGAGGGGATCTCAATCGAACGTATTCAGGCTCCATTGAGCTAGGGCAGGGTGTGTATGAAATCACCTACAAAGTTGGTGGGAACGGGCGCTCAACGTCATGGACGGCCAATCCTCCTCTCCTGCCGTACGAGTGGGGGGTCAAGGTTTCGACCGAAACTCCAGCAACGGTTCGGGTGCTGGATCCCTGGAACGGGGCTGAGCCACTGGTATCGCTTCTGGAAGTGGGTGATTCCGAGATGAGGATCGCAAGGCTGGAAACAGATGAATCACTGGATATTATCGTCTACAGCATGGGTGAGATGACCTCGAGCACTGGCTTGTACGACTGGGCTTGGATCGAGCGGGAGGGCGAATCAGACAAACTCTGGGAAATGTCCTACGACAGGTCAAATTGGGCTGGCGGCGATGATTCAAATCGCAAGGAAATGTCGCTCATGCGCCTGGAGCCCGGTGCATATTTCATCAAGTACCGGACCGATGGGTCACACAGTTTTGAAGGATTTGGAAAGCGTAGACCCAAAAATCCCGACCGGTGGGGGGTAGCCGTATTCGCGCTCAACGCCGACGGGATTGCAGAAGGATCGGTCAGAACGGAACTGGTTCGATCAGGCATTGTGGCGGGTGATGTAGCGACCTCAAACGAATCTGTATTAACTGGAATCGATCCCAGTCGTTTTATTGCGCGTCGTACTTCAGTTGAGAATGACATCGACTTTGTACAAAACTTCGAGTTGACCGAAGAATCGCGTGTCATGATTGCCGCGCTGGGCGAAATATCCTCGGGCACCCGCTATGACTACGGCTGGATCGAGTCTGTAGATAAGGACGAGACCGTCTGGGAGATGACTTATCAGGAGACCACACCGGCCGGCGGAGATGACAGCTACCGGAGTGTATACACGGAATTAACACTGCCGGCTGGTTCGTATCGGGTTCATTTCCATACTGATTCGGGAATTGCGTACAACAGTTTTGGGTCAAGCGAACCAGACCATCCTGAGGATTGGGGAATCGCTATATTTTGGCCGGAACGCTAGTTACGAACCGGCTCGGTCATCGGTCGGTTGTGTTCGTTGCAATCACCCATGCCGACAACCTCACTTCTTCTTCCGTCGCTTCGCGAAAATCATCAGATTATCGTCGCGATGCTCGACGATCCCGAGATCGAAGGATTTCTGGAGCTTGACCATGCGATAGTCGCCTACGTCCCAGAGGAAGCATCCTCACGGGTGCGGGCCGTTATTGAATTGGAGTTGCGGTCCTTACTGACCGGGCCAATCGATGAGAGTGTAATCGAAGCTCGAAACTGGATCGAAGAGTGGGAAAAAACCATCACGCCAATTCGTGTCGGAGTCTTTCGAATCCGGCCATCCTGGAGCCAGGTTGCGGAGCTGGACGGAGTCATTGATGTAATTATTGACCCTAAAATGTCGTTTGGAACAGGATATCACGAGAGTACGAGGCTCATGCTGAGATATCTCGATGAGCTGATCCAGGAGGGGGATCGGGTTCTCGATGCGGGTACTGGCACCGGGGT
>CALBJU010000471.1 GCA_937893205.1 uncultured Bacteroidota bacterium | reverse complement strand
TTGGAAATTCCCGCCTCCTTCAAAAGGTCAGGCGGGAATTTTCGTTTATTGAACTGCCAAACAGCATCACACGATGAGCGAGCAGAAATCAAGTGTTGACAACGCCATTGCGGCGCTGAACGATCTCAAAGTTGAGATCGAAGAGACCGCCCTGAGCACGTCTCAGGGCGTTGACGATTACCGTATTCGATTTCTCAGCAGGAAGCAGGGACAAATCACTGCTCTACTGAAACGAATACCGGAAGTCGCGCCTGAGGATCGTAAAAAATTCGGGCAAGAAATCAATGCGGCCAAAGCGCGTGTCGTAGCTCGAATAGAAGAAGCCACCGGAGAGCTATCCGACGAGTCGGATGCCAGCTCGGGGCAAGTTGACCTCACGCTCCCCGGTAGAGCGATGGCTCAAGGGAGTCTGCATCCCATCACCCAGGCCCAACGATTGATAACTCGGGTGTTTGAAAATTACGGTTTCGAGGTTGCAGAAGGACCAGAAATCGAGGACGACTGGCACAACTTTTCCGCTCTTAATTTTCCGCCGGATCACCCTGCGCGGGATATGCAGGACACGTTTTTCATTGAGCCACCTGGTGAAGAACACGGTGGCATATTGCTGCGCACGCACACCTCTCCCGTTCAGATTCGCATCATGGAGAATCGGGAGCCTCCCATCCGCGTAATCGTGCCCGGGCGAGTATATCGAAACGAGGCGATTTCCTACAAATCGTACTGCCTCTTTCACCAGGTAGAAGGACTTTACGTGGATGAGGGTGTCACTATGGCGGATTTGAAACAGATCCTTCATGCTTTCGCGCGTACGCTGTTTGGCGAAGATGTGAAAATGCGCTTCCGACCTAGTTTTTTCCCATTCACGGAGCCGAGCGCAGAGGTTGATATCTGGTGGAAAGACGATGCTCTCCCCGGCGGCGGCCGTTGGATGGAAATTATGGGAACGGGTATGGTAGACCCAAATGTTCTGGAGGGCGTCGGCATCGATTCCGAGCGCTACACAGGCTATGCGTTCGGGATGGGAATCGAGCGAATCGCCATGTTGCGATACGGCATTGACGACATCCGCATCCTGTACGAGAACGACAATCGTTTTCTCAAACAGTTCAGCTGACTCGGCGACCGCGATAATTCAAGACGACTAACCAACACGACCACTGATTTTTAGGATTGAAGAATAGCCATCATGATTATTAGTACGAACTGGCTGGCTGACTATGTAGATCACTCTCTGTCAACGGACGAACTGGCAGAGCGCTTGACGATGTGCGGTCTTGAAGTCGAATCTGTCGAGCAGGTAGGAACGGATTTCGCCGGGGTCGTCGTTGGCCAGGTGATTACTGCTGAGTCTCACCCCAATGCCGATCGTCTGTCCGTGTGCACGGTCAACGTCGGACAGGAGTCACCCCTTCAGATTGTGTGTGGTGCTCCGAACGTCGCCGCCGACCAGAAAGTAGCCGTCGCCACGATCGGAGCCGTTCTGAATCTGGCATCGCGGGATAATCCAGCCGAGCGAGTGCCAGTGACGATGAAAAAGGCCAAAATCAGAGGAGAAGAGTCATTCGGAATGATCTGCGCGGAGGATGAACTCGGCCTCGGCGATCAACACGACGGAATACTCGTGCTAGACCCAGACGCTACTATTGGGTCATCGTTTGAGTCTTATCTGGCAGGGAAAGGAATGTCGTCGTCCGATGTGGCGATCGATATCGCCATCACGCCGAACCGACCCGACGCGATCAGCCACCTCGGTATTGCTCGAGATGTTGCCGCTCTGACTCGTTCTTTTGTCACGAGGCCCAGCGTCGCCATTCCCCAGGTCGGCGGCTCAGCACTGGATGAGATGGAGATCTCGATCGAAGCACCCGAGGCTTGTCATCGCTATGTCGGCATTCTTGTGAGGGGTGTTTCCGTAGGAGAATCTCCTACCTGGATGAAGCAACGCCTCCTGACAATTGGGCTGCGACCGCGCAATAATATCGTCGACATTACCAATTACGTGATGTATGAGTGTGGCCAGCCGCTGCACGCATTCGATTACGACGAAGTGGCCGGCAAACAGATTGTGGTCCGTAAAACCAGCCGTGCCTCGACATTTACCACGTTGGATTCCAAGGATCGCAAGCTGCCTAAGGGTACGCTCATGATCTGTGATGGAAAACGGGAAGTCGCCATCGCGGGCGTCATGGGGGGCGAGAACTCTGAGGTCACCAATGCTACAACCAACGTGCTCATCGAAAGCGCCTACTTCGACCCCTCGACCATTCGGCGGACCGCAAAGGCCCTAGGACTCCAGACGGATGCCTCGTACCGGTTCGAACGCGGAATCGACTCTCTGGGTCAGGCGTGGGCGGCAAAACGCGCAGCGGATCTGATGGTTGAGCTCGCGGGCGGGACACTGGTTGAGGGCATGGTAGATGTTCACCCCACGCAGCACCAGGCCCTGACGATATCAGTCAGAGCGGCGCGAGTCGGAAGAATAATGGGAGTTGAAATTGAGGCTGACGAAATGGTTCGTCTCCTCGAAGCGATTGGGTTTTCAGTTTCTCAGACGTCGAAAGATCCACTTGTATGGGATGTGACCGTCCCGTCGTTCCGCCCCGATGTGGAACGCGAAATCGATGTGATCGAGGAAATCGCCAGGCTCTACGGCTATGACAACATTCCCGAGCCGTCTCATTCCCATATCCCGAATTTTACCCCGGGGATTGCCAGTATTCGGCAACTTCGGGAAGCGACGCGAGACCTGCTTTCGGGTGCTGGATTCAGGGAAATCTACACAAACTCGATGTTGCCACTCGACGTGGCAGAACGTTTCAACACACCGGCTTTGCCGGCAGGTCGTTTTAAGGGTGAAATCGTAACGACCCTGAATCCGATCACTACGGAAATGGGAGCGCTCAGACCTTCCCTCCTTCCCGGGCTGCTGAAGGTCGTCGCGCACAATCAGAACCACGGCCAGACAGCTATAAAGTTATTCGAATTTGGCCGGGTCCACACCAAGCGGAAAACAAACCTGAGTGTGGTCGGTGACTACACCGAAATTGAAACCCTTCTGGTTGGAGCTGCAGGCCACTGGGCTTCGCACGGATGGTACGGCGAAGCCCGCGACGTGGATATTTTCGCAGTGAAAGGACTCGTTGATCTGGTACTCTCCTCTGCCGGAGTGAGCGATGTCAGATACGTGGACGGCGACTCTGATTCCGTATTCAATCAGTCCGTGGACGTGTTCAGTGGTAAAAGGTGGATCGGTGTGGTGGCGGGCATATCCAGCGAGATTGCAAAGGACGTTGATTTACGCTCCACCGTATTCGTCGCAGAGCTGGATTGGACGACGATTTGTGAGCTGGTATCCGGCCACCTTCGCGTGCGCTACAAAACGGTGAGCCGACACCCCGTCGTGGAGCGCGACATCGCCGTCGTCGTGGACGCCGCGCAACCGGCCGGTCCCATGCTGGAATCTATTCGTAGGGCAGGACAGCCCTTGCTAAAGGATGTGACAGTATTCGATGTATATGAAGGCGAAAACGTGGGAGCCAAGCAGAAAAGTGTCGCTTTCGGACTCAGCCTGGGCGCCGACCGAACGTTGCGGGACAAGGATGTAGACAAGACCGTCTCGAAAGTGCTCAAAGTCCTCGAATCTGATTTTAATGCCAAACTTCGGTAGCCCGGCCCTATATTCTGGAGCGGATTAACGATATCCGACCGATGTATTGTCCGACTTTCGCATCTCGACATTATGGCTTCCGATGACCAGGGCCAACCTCCTGAAGAACTGCCCGGACAGCAGAGCATGTTTTCTTCGGCTGACTCAGCGCCCTCAAATGGAAAATCCCGAAAACGAGGTCCCGTTCATTTGAAAGGAACCAGATCTCTCGAACGGCTCCGAGATCGCATCGAGCTGGCTGTTAAGGAACTCAATCGATTAAAAGATGAGAATCACTCCCTACACAAGGAAGTGGACGCCATGAAGAGCCGACGTACGGAATCCGTTGACGGCACACCCGTAGCATTTACCGAAAGCCCAGCGGCGCTTCGTTCAAAAGTCGAATTGTTCATCAAGGTGATCGACAGCTACATTGATGGCGAGGAGTCCACCGAAACCGAATCGGAAGACTGAGTAAATCATGTCCCAACTTTTACCGATCAAGGTCCGATTTCTCGGCAAAGATTACACCCTCCGCGTGTCCGAAGAAGACGAACTCGCCACGCTGGAGATGGCAGAGTATCTGGATTCGAAAATGAGAGCCTTCAAAGAGGCACACCCCGAACAATCTGATCTGACTGCCGCTGTCATTACCGGACTGGCCATCACCGAAGAGTTATTTGTCGAAAGGGCGTCAGGCCTTGATCCGGGTGAACACGTGAACACTGTGCTGGCACAGATGGAAAAAAAGCTTTCCAAAGCGCTTCTGTCCTAAAAAGTCATCGCGTTGCGGGCCAGATCATTGCAGCGTGAGTTAGAGGACTCCTGGACGGAGCGCAGCACCAGTGCAGTCCAGAATGCTTGCACGACGTTAAAAGACACCGTATCTAGTGTTCAGGCACTACTCGCTTCTACACGATAAGAATCTAACAATTTCTTGTAGGGAGCCCTCCTTCGGGCTCGGACGGCAGGCCCCACCCGTTAATCGGGA
>CALBJU010000470.1 GCA_937893205.1 uncultured Bacteroidota bacterium | reverse complement strand
AGAAGCGATACTGCCAGGTTGCCGAACAGGGGAGTGCGTTCCAGAATCCAATTATAAGCTCCGAGCAGAAGAGCGGAGAACCCATAGACAACCCAGTGATTCGGCGATAGTGCTGCGAGTGCCATCAGCGAAAGGCTCAGACACACGAGAAGAAATATGCGGGCGTTCTGAATCGAGACTCGTTCTGAAGGCAAGCCGCGATCCGGATGGTTGATGACATCCGACTTGAGATCAACCAGGTCGTTCATGATGTTACCGGCAGCCCCGAGAAGTCCCGCAGCAATCGAAGCGTAAAGTAGATCCGCGTCTCGAACGTCGCCCGATCCCAGATATCGGCCCAGCAGGACAGCGGCTCCAATCATCAGGATGTTTAGGGGCCGACTGAGCCGTAGAAGAGCCCATACGGGGGAGAAGAAATTCGGGAAGCGTGTAGGAAGAAAACCCATGTTAACAGGCCCTAACCCAGTATGCGGCCTGAGCGGTAGCTGCCGAGCACCTTGACGCTAGCTGCGACCTCCTTCAGATGGTGGAGTGCATTTTTTACGCGTTCATCTTCCTGGTGGCCTTCCAGATCCAGATAGAAAATGTACTTCCCCGGGCTTCCCACAAGTGGCCGGCTCTCGATTTTGTACAGGTCGATGTCGCGCAGCGCGAAGACAGCGAGGCTCTTGAACAGTCCACCCGGGACATTCTCGCGCTGCGCGTACAACAAAGACGTTTTAGGATTGCCGGTCGAGATCGATTCTTCTGAGAGCCCCTCTTCCGGCTCATCGTCAGGTCTCGCGAGCGACAGAAATCGAGTAAAATTGGCGTGGTTACTCTCGATATCTTCTGCGAGCGTCACGAGTGAGTACTCAGTGGCAGCGGCGCGGCTGGCGATGGCTGCGCTTGCCGAGCTTCCGTTCTGGGAGACCAGCTTTGCCGCGCCGGCCGTATCGTAGGCCGGAATAATCTCTGCGTTTGGAAGATGCTCGCGGAGATACGTACGGCACTGTCCGATTGCCTGGGGGTGCGAGTAAACTGTCCTGATGTCGCTCAACTGGCTCCCTTCGGTCGCCAGCAATTGGTGCCTGATTCTGAGCTGAATCTCGGCCACAATGTTCAAATCATGTTCGCTGAGGAGGTCGTAGTTCTGGTGGACGCTTCCGAAGAGGGAATTCTCAATCGGAAGCACCGCACGATCCAGTTTTCCGCTCGAGACAGCATCAAATGCGGACTCGAAACTGATCTGCGGTACAATTTCAGCCAGCGGGTACAAGCCGGCCACGGCCTCCTCGCTATATGCCCCTATCTCCCCTTGAAACGCGATTTTCATCGATTCACATTTTTTCAGGTGCCGAAATACCGAGCACCGACAATCCGTTCTTCAAAACCTGTCCCGCCGCCAGAGCCAGCTTCATGCGCGCCCGGGCCAGATTCTCTTCTTCTCCAATAATGCGGCACTTGCCGTAAAACTGGGTAAACGCCACGGCGATCTCTCGAAGGTATGTCGAAAGGCGGTGGGGTTCTTTGTGCGCCGCGGCCCGCTCGATGGATTCTGGAAGCCTCATTAGCTCCTTTATCAAATTCAGCTCGGCTTCGTGTTGAAGCAGGCTCAGATCGGCGTCACCTTCGTGAGAGAATCCTACCTCTATGGCCTTTCTGAGAATCGATCGGATTCGCGCGTGAGCATACTGGAGGTAGAAGACTGGATTCTTGTCGGACGCCTCCTTTGCCAGATCCAGATCGAATTCAAGATGAGTGTTCGGCGATCGCATCAAAAAGAAATAGCGAGTCACGTCTTCGCCTACCTCATCCATCAACTCATCCAGCGTCACGAACGTCGCTTTTCTGGTGCTCATTTTGACGGGGCGGCCGCCTCTAATCAGTGTCACAAATTGATAGATAACCACCTCGATGCGGTCTGCATCGAATCCGAGCGCGCGTACACCCTCCACGACGTCGGGGAATGTGGCGATGTGATCTGCCCCAAACACGTCCACGACAAGATCGAATCCTCTCTCGAGCTTATCCGCGTGATAGCCGATGTCCGGCAGCCGATAGGTCGGCTCGCCACTGCTTTTGACGAGGACGGTATCCTGTTCTTTTCCGAAAGCGGTAGTCTTGAGCCACGTCGCCCCATCTTTTTCATACGCCAGATCCAGCTCCTTGAATTGCTCGACGATATCCCAGACCCGATTAGAATCGTAGAGCGTGCGCTCATTGAAAAAGGAGTTCATCTGAATCCCCATTCGCTCGAGGGTAGCTTCGATCTCCTTGAAGATGCTCCCCTCGGCGGCTTTCTTAAACACGTCGGCATCACCTTCGGTACTCAAGTCCGGCCCCTTCTCCTTCAAGAGCCGCGTCGCAATCTCATCGATATACTCGCCGAGATATCCGTCTTCAGGGAACGATTCTGGCACAGTTGACAGCTCTCCATCTTCACCAATTTCCTTCGTCCCGAGAGTAGGATCAACCTGGGCCATGTATCGCGCGCGTACCGATTCACCAAGCACGCGCATCTGCCGGCCGGCGTCGTTGAAATAATATTCGCGCTCGACCTCATACCCGGTCCATTGAAGCAAATTGGCTATGGTGTCCCCCAGGACTGCATTTCGTCCGTGTCCGACCGTGAGGGGTCCCGTTGGATTCGCGCTCACAAACTCAACGAGCGCCCTTTTTCCTTCACCGGTGCCTGAATGCCCGAACTTCTCTCCGGCTTCCAGAATGTCTGCAAGCGCGCTGAGCAGATATTTATCCGAGAATCGGAAGTTCATGAATCCCGGCCCCGCTACCTGCACCTCGGAAATCCGGTCGGGGTCCAGCGGTTGCGCTTCGAGTGCATCCCGTATTTCTTCTGCAATCTGCCTCGGAGCCTTCCGAAAATGCTTCTCGAGCTTCATCGCGACGTTGCAGGCCAGGTCACCATGATCCGGATTTGCGGGCTGCTGAAATTCCAGCGTAAAGTCCGCGGGCACTCCACCGAGGGATTCAAGCGCAGAAAGTATGCAGTCGTTCAGGTAGTCTTGCATGATGGATAGATAATCGGGATCGTCTCAATTTGGACAGGCCACTTTTTCCGGGAGGGTGTGCGGCGGCGTGACAGCGCCCTAATCTACCAAATTCCGCACTGCTGATCGCGCTGCTGATCGCGCTGCT
>CALBJU010000469.1 GCA_937893205.1 uncultured Bacteroidota bacterium | reverse complement strand
TCTTCGATACTCTCGTTGGATATGGTTGGGCGTTGGCGCTATTCGTGTATGCCTCAATTTCAGACTGGGCAGATGGGAAGGTTGCTCGCCACTATGGCACAGGTTCCGCACTAGGGCAGTTTTTGGATCCCATTGCGGATAAGGTCTTGGTTCTTGGCACATTCATCGCGCTCATTTTCATTCTACCTGAATATGTGACGTGGTGGCTCGTAGGGTTGATCGCCCTTAGAGACGTTGCGGTGACAGTCCTGCGATTGTGGTTGAAACGCGGCGGCAAAACGCTGAAGACTTCGCGGTGGGCCAAATTGAAGACCACTTTTCAGTTGACGTTCTTAATTGCAGTTCTTCTGCTGCTGACGGGATCGAAAACGGTCGAGCCGGTTCGAGGATGGGCTATCATTACTCTGGAGAGCCCCTTTATTTTCTGGGGACTGGTTGCAGTCACTGCCGTCACGCTGTGGACAGGCCTTCTATATTTCACCCACCAAGAACTGAGCAAAGCGCCTGATCCGGATGACTCAACCAAGGATTGATCTGGCGAGGAACGTCGCGAGACATTTATTGCGCATTGGTGCCGTCACATTGTCTCCCCTGGAGCCTTTTACCTGGGCATCAGGTCGTCTGGCTCCAGTCTACTGCGACAACCGTCTAACCCTCGGATACCCGGACGTAAGATCAGATATCGCGAAAGGATTTGCGTCGGTAATGAAGGACGAAAGCATCTCCTGTGATGTGATCGTTGGGACCGCCACGGCCGGGATACCTCACGCCGCATGGCTGGCAGAAAAGATGGAATTGCCGATGGCTTACGTCCGCAGCAAAGCCAAGGAGCATGGACGGAGCAATCAGATCGAAGGACTCGCCCCGGATGGTGCGAGGGCAGTCGTCATAGAAGATCTGGTCTCGACCGGAATGTCGTCAACGGCGGTTCTGAAGCCGCTTGCCGAGGCAGGCGTGAACGTTCAGGCCATTCTGGCAATATTTACCTACGGGCTGCCGATTGCGGATCGGGCATTTGCGGCGGCGGGGGTGCCCCTTCATACCCTGTCCAGTTTTCCTGTGCTCATTGAAGAGGCCTCGAGGTCGGGCTCTCTGACCTCAGATGAACTGAATTCGCTGAACGCCTGGTACCGAAATCCCGCGAGATGGTCTGCAGATCGGGGAGGGAAGTAGCGTCATGAAGGCAACGGTGATCACGATCGGGGACGAGCTGCTCATTGGTCAGATCGTGAATACTAACGCCGCGTGGATCGGCGAAGAATTGACCCGTCTGGGAATAAGTGTTACGCGAATGGTGACGGTCTCGGACGATTCTCATGAGATTCAGCAGGCTGTCGAACGAGCAGTACAAGAAAGCCGCGTCGTTGTCACTACGGGGGGGCTTGGCCCAACACACGATGATATCACGAGTCAGGCCGTCGCATTGGTATTTGATGTCGAACTGGAGCTGGACGAGAGCATCATGTCGATCATCCGGGATCGGTTCGAGAGCAGGGGTTTCAGTCTTCCGGAATCAAACACGTCCCAGGCGATGATACCGGCAGGATTTGAGAGCATCGTCAATTTGGCGGGTACGGCACCGGCCTTGTTGAAATCATATGATCACGTTGAGGGCCAAGGGCTCTTGGCGGTTCTTCCGGGCGTGCCGCACGAGATGAAGAAATTCATGCGGGACAATGTTCTACCCAGATTTACCCAAATGGAAGGCGCGCAGAGCATTCAGCAGAAAACTCTTCTCACGGTCGGCATCGGGGAGTCCCACCTTCACGAGCTGCTGGAGGGAGTAGAAAGCTCTCTGAATGAAGGGCTTTCACTGGCATATCTACCGTCTCTGGCCTCGCTCAGGCTTCGACTTACGAGTGTCAGTGATGACGAGGATGCGGGACGATCAAGACTGGAAGAGCTCGAAAAGTGGATTCGAGATCGTGCCGACAAGTGGATATATGGCGAGGGTGATGACTCCCTGGAGGGTGTACTCGGCCGGATGCTACGGGATCGCGGGATGAGTCTGGCGATCGCGGAAAGTTGTACTGGAGGCGGGATTGCGAATAGAATCACGAATGTGCCCGGTGCGTCCGAATATTTTGTCGGAGGAGTCATCACCTACTCGAACGAGGTGAAAAAAGACCTTCTGGGTGTACTGGCCGAGACGCTGGATAAGTTTGGATCGGTCAGTCGGCAGACCGCCAGTGAGATGGCGCAGGGAGTTCGGAACCGGTTTGGTGCTGACATCGGCATGAGTGTCACCGGAATTCTGGGTCCCGGCGGCGGTTCTAAGGAAAAACCAGTTGGAACGGTCTGGCTCGGCATCTCGTCGCAGAAGTCGACTAGCGCCGTAAAACTGCGCCTCGGAAAGGATCGAATTCGCAACAAAGAGCGCGCATCAACCGCTGCGCTGAACCTGATTCGAACGACGATACTGAAGTGAGCGGTTCATAGCAATCACACTCGCTCGTCACTCGATTTGTGGATAACAGTTTCCGCAGGGGCGTGGACCGAACGTTATATTTATTCAGGCGCCGTGTCTTAGAGATAATCAAGTTTAGAATCGGTTTGAAGGGAGGCTTCTGGGGGCTATGACACACAAGTGACACCCCTTCATTCGTATAATCCTTTGTCGATTTCAAACGAGAGGGAATGGGCCACTACAGGTGTTTAAGGTGTGTTCAGGATTATGTATAACATATGTTGCACATAAGTTTCTGCACACATATATTAGCCCACAAGTTCCGTACAAGGACCTCTGCTGGATCGACCGAACGACCGTCTTGAAACGGGTATTTCTTATGGCTGAACAGTCGCCGAACACAACTCAATAAAAATTATGAGCAACCAGGATTCTGCTAAACAAAGAGCCCTTGATCTGGCATTGAAACAGATCGAGAAAAACTATGGAAAGGGTGCGATAATGCGTCTGGGAGATGTTCCGGAAGTTGCGATGGATACCATTTCGACTGGTTCGTTGCTACTGGATTCAGCTTTGGGCGTTGGCGGTGTCCCCAGGGGGAGAATAGTTGAAATATTTGGCCCTGAATCCTCGGGTAAAACAACCCTGGCCACACACATTATTGCGGAGGCTCAAAAACTGGGCGGAACGTGCGCGTTCATAGATGCAGAACACGCTTTTGACCCCAGTTACGCGCGAAAACTGGGTGTAAATACGGACGATCTGCTCATGTCCCAGCCCGACACGGGAGAAGACGCACTGAACATCTGCGAGACGCTGATTCGAAGCTCTGCGCTCGACCTGATTGTGATCGACTCGGTAGCTGCCCTGGTGCCCAGAGCTGAAATTGAGGGCGACATGGGGGACAGTCACGTCGGTCTTCAGGCCCGCCTGATGAGTCAGGCCCTCCGGAAGCTGACAGGAACTCTTAATCGCACAAATACCATTCTGATTTTCATCAACCAGATCCGCATGAAAATCGGTGTGATGTTTGGAAGTCCGGAAACAACTTCAGGAGGAAGAGCTCTCAAATTTTATGCGTCAATTCGGATGGATATACGGCGTATTGGTGCCATCAAGGACGGAACCGAGGTTGTGGGAAATAGAACACGCGTAAAAGTTGTGAAAAACAAGGTTGCGCCTCCTTTTCGTCAGGCAGAGTTCGATCTCATTTACGGCGAAGGTATTTCCCCAATGGGTGAGTTGATCGATGTTGGTGTCGAGCACGACGTGATCGTCAAGTCGGGCTCATGGTTCTCCTATGGAGATATCAAGATTGGTCAGGGTAGGGATGCGACCAAGGCCTGGCTCATGGAGAACGACACATTGCGTGAAGAAATCACTCTGAAGGTGAAAGATATTCTTGGCTTGATTCCGAAGCCAGAACCCACAAATGGAGTCGTTGTCGAACACGCAGAGGTTTAGATCTGCCCGTCCGCCCTGGGATTTGCCGTAATATGGGAGGGTGTCCGTCAGGACACCCTCCCATATCGGTTTGAGTGCCGCCCACGTGACTCTGAGACGTGAGGCCGACTGTCTTCGGACCATGTCAAGTAGGTTGCGATTATTCTGAAAGCGGACCTCAAAGATTCGTTCTCGCAGTAACATCCTGGTCTCTACGCGCGTACCTGAATCGGTCCAATCACAAGTCACGATGCGCACCCTCGTCCTTTTCGTCTTTTTGCTACTCAACGCTTCGTCCGCCTTTGCGCAGGTCACAATAAGCGGGGAGGTAACCGATGCGATATCCGGAGAAAGCCTTCCTGGCGCTTCGTTGCATCTTGAAGGGACCTACACGGGCACGATCACCAATGCGCGTGGACAGTTTTCGATGCAGGTACCGTCACAGGCTGCTGTCTTGATCGTCCGATTTATCGGATACAAGTCAGAGCACGTTCAGCTTGATGGCTCATCCAATGAATCGATGTTGGTGCAACTCGAGCGGACGACAATTACCCTCCCGGAAATTACGGTTACCGGGGAAGATCCGGCGATCGCCATCATGAGAAGGGTGATTGAAGAAAAGAAGATCTGGCGGGGAAATCTGTCCACCTATGCGGTAAACGCTTACAACAGATTCAGAATGGAGAACGATACCGGTATTGTGTCGATCTGGGAAAGCAGCACGCGCGCGTTCTGGGATAGAGAAAAAGGCGTTCGAGAGGTATCTCTGTGGCAGCAGCAGACTCGAAATATGGGCATTGACGACCTTCTTCCCGCGGCCCTCTTCGTGATGAATATGTATGACGACGACCTGGAGGTTGCTGGACATAATCTGATGGGCGTCACCCATCCTGATGCCCTCAAGCACTACAGATTTAAACTAAAGTCGATTACAGCCCTCGATGAGACCGAGGTTTACCTAATTGACGTAAGCCCTAAAAACAGGACTGCAGCAGGATTCGTCGGTACGGTTTCGGTTCTGGATGGCGAGTTTGCGTTGATTGCAGCCGACCTTCGGCCCGGCGCCTCGTTTCTGTTTCCACCACCAATTCAGGAAATAAAGGTCCGGTATCGCCAACAGTTCTCTCAATTTGGAGGAACGACTTGGCTTCCCGTTGATTTCCAGGCAGATATGGATGTAAAAGTCGGTCTCGGGGGTATTCTGGAATTCCCAGTCTTCCGAATACGACAGTTGTCTCAACTTTCTGATTTTGAAATCAATATTCCGCTTCCAGACTCACTCTATGACACCGATAGGATGGTGGTCGTGGATTCCAACCTGACGGCTCTAGAAGCACTTCCACCAGATATCGTTACGGTACCATTGACTCCCGAGGAACTGGCCGCTTATGCGACCATCGATTCCACGATGACGATTGGAAAGGCCTACAAGCCGACCGGAATAATGGCTCGTTTTGTGGAGATGGACGGTGGTAGCGGAGATGGAAGATCGGGAGACTCTTCATCAGATTTCTCTCGTTCATTCGGCAAAATCGGGCTGAATCTAAGGCCGCAGCTGTGGTACAATCGGGTGGAAGGGCTACGGCTTGGGGTCCGTGCGGAGCTCTCGCCTGTATCTAGGATCCACCTTCTGGGCTCGATCGGATATGAAGAAGCACGAAAGGCAGCAAGCTATGGTGGTGGTGTCCGGGTAGGAACGAGCAATACACTATCCGTTCGATATGTGAGTGAGACGGTCACCAGATACACCTCTCACACGAGATCCCAATTGATGAATTCTGCTGTGGTGCTCAGCGGCGCCCGAGACTACTTTGATTATATGGGGCTGGAAGGATGGAATGCCACCATTCACCTTGACCGCCTTTGGTCCACTAGCATGGACGTTGACCTAACGTATGCGGCTGAAGAGCATGCGTCACTGCACCAGAATATTTCAAAATCGTTATTCGGCGCCCGCGTTTCGGAGCAAGTCAATGTGCCCGTTGAACAGGGCTCGTTGCAATATGTCCGCCTCTCCATTCGTCACGAAAGTGATGCGATGCCCGTTCCATTGGGTCCGCAGCGATCTCTCGATCTGGAGATTGAAAAAAGTGTGGGCGGCGACGTTGTTACTACAGGTGGTTATCTGAAAGTAGATGCCTCCTTCTTTTGGAGGTTCAATACTTTCTTCAGCCGGCGCTTGCTGCCAAATGCATTGGACGTGCATGTTCTGGCGGGCTCGGTCTTTGGAACTGTACCGGTTCAAAAATTGGGCATCGTAGATGGATCACCAACTTTTACCACCTTTGGCGGGCTGAAAACTGCCAAGAACCCTCCCTACCAAGGCGATCGATGGGCCCTCTTGGCGTGGGAACACACTTTTCGCACCGTTCCTTTCGAATTGATAGGCTGGGAGTGGGCGATCAAGAAACACTGGAACGTCATACTGCACGGTGCTCACGGCTGGACATCGTTCGAAAACTATGAGCCAGCCGGAATTCCGGTTTTCGAATCTGACGGCGTGCATAACGAACTCGGATTCTCTCTCTCCGGCCTGTTTACCCTTCTCAGGCTGGACGCCTCCTGGCGTTTGGATGAGCCCGGCTTCCGGTTCGGCTTTTCGGTGGCTCGACTCTTTTAGTTGAAGCTACTGCGGCCTTTCGAATCACTTCGTCAAGGAATCTGCGGATACGCCCTCGGAACGCTCGACTTCTCGAGTCTCGTCACTGATCCAACCACTCCAGGATGGCGCATACAATTGCGGCATGGGAAGGCCTGCAATTTGAGTTGCGAGGATGTTATGGCAGGCAGTCACCCCCGAACCACAATAAAATATGGTTTGATCGGCCTGGTCAAGATCGGTGAATCTCTCTAGTAATAGCTTGGGGGAGAGAAACTTCCCCTCCTCATCCAGATTTTGCATCCAGGGTCGATTGACCGCGCCCGGAATGTGCCCCGCGACAGGGTCAATGGGCTCAGCTTCTCCCGCGTATCGCTCCGCTGATCTGGAATCGATCAGGTTTACGCCTTGATCCAGGAGATCCGTCGCACTCGCGAGAAGCAGTGCATTTTCCTTTCGGGTGAAGGTGCCCTTCTCATGGGGCGAAATACTCGACTGAACCGCTCCCTCTGTGGCCAGCCAAGCGCGCCATCCCCCGTCGAGGACGCTCACGGCTTCATGGCCCAACCATTTCATCATCCACCAGAGCCGGGATGCAAACGCACCTCCCGAATCATCATAGGCGACTACCAAGGAATCGTTATCAACTCCTATCGAAGCTATTAGCGAAGCAAAGTGGTCTGGATCGGGTAGGGGATGCCTTCCAGATTTCCCGTCGCCCGCGGGGCCCGAAAGGTCTTGACCAAGATGAAGATATCTGGACGAGGGAATGTGCGATGTTTCATACTCAGTCATCCCACTTTCTGGAGAGGCAAGAGAGAACCGACAGTCCACAATTACAAGATGGTCGTCATTCAATATTGCCTTCAGATCGATGGCGGAAATAACCGGGAAAACATTGGTTTGAATCTTCATGTGGTTATCCACAACACCTTTTGAATGACTTCGTCAGGACGTAGCTTCGGCCCTCTGCACAAGATACATTTCCTCGCAATATTCTGTCATGTCAGTTGTAACTGAAAGTTCAAAAGTCCAGGGTAAAACGCCCCTGATGCGGCAGTACTACGCGGTTAAGGAGCGCCACCCCGGAACGATTCTGCTATTCAGAATGGGGGATTTTTATGAGACCTTTGAAGAGGATGCCGAGAAGGTACACTCCGTTCTGGGAATCACACTGACCAAGCGTTCGAGCGGTGCCGCTTCCAAGGTGAGTCTGGCAGGCTTTCCCTATCACGCGCTGGATACTTATCTGCCGAAACTGGTAAAGGCCGGATTCAGAGTCGCGATCTGCGAGCAGCTCGAGGAACCGATCAAGGGTAAAAAGATCGTTGATCGAGACGTTGTCGAAATCGTGACCCCGGGAGTCTCGATCCGTACTCAATTGCTCGATCCAAAACAGGCTACTTACCTGGTCTCGGTGCATCTGAAAGAAGTCGGCAGGGGCAAACAAAAGCGGCTTCAGTGCGGAGTGTCGTACGCTGATATATCCACCGGCGAGTTCACACTTGCAGAGACACTGCCAGCAAATCTTGAGACCTTTCTGCGCGGGATCGGCCCTTCTGAAATTCTTTGTGAGAGATCCCTCAGGGACACCATCGAAGGGTTTGGCTTTGGCCATGAGCTAATGACCACGCTTGATGATTGGGTATTCGGCTCGGAATACGCGCAACAGGTATTGATAGAACATTTTGACGTTCACTCTCTGAAGGGGTTTGGAATAGAGGATGGAAGCGTTGGGACTACGGCGGCTGGCGCATTGCTCCACTATCTCCAAGAGACCCAGAAGGGAAGTCTACCACACATCAGGCGTCTCGAGGTTTATGATGAAAGTGCGTTCATGCCATTGGACCGACAGACACTTCGAAACATGGAGCTGATTTCCAATGCTAATTCAGGAGGTCGTGATGGTTCGCTGGTTTCGATCCTGGATGAGACGAAGACCCCAATGGGTGCAAGGCTACTGAGAACCTGGCTGATCAGGCCCCTCAGACGCCTTCCTGACATCATGGAAAGGCAGGCAGCGGTCGAGGCCTTTCATTCTTCCCGCTCGCTGAGAGAGCAGGTCAGGGAACACTTATCGGTGGTGGGAGATCTTGAAAGGGCGACCGTGCGCATAAGTACTGGGCGGGCGTCACCACGAGACCTATCTGGACTCGGACAGACGTTTTCCGTTCTGCCAGAGGTAGTCGCCGTCTTGTCGAGTTCATCCCATAACTCGTTGCAGTCGATGGCGGAGCGGATCGATCTCTGTGATGATCTGAGGGGTCTGATTGAGAACGCCATCGTTGATGAACCACCGGTCAGTCTGAAAGACGGCGGTGTGATCCGGACTGGATACTCGTCCGAACTGGACGAACTTCGAAATATGGCCAAGGGAGGAAAGGAGTGGCTTGCCGAGCTTCAACAGAGCGAGGCGCAGAGGACGGGCATCACCTCGCTGAAGGTGGGTTTCAACAGGGTTTTTGGGTACTACCTGGAAGTCACCAATGTGCACAAGGACAAGGTGCCGGAAGAGTACATCAGAAAACAGACTCTGGTAAACGCTGAACGCTATATCACTCCAGAACTCAAGCTCTTTGAAGAAAAAATCCTGAGTGCAGAGGACAAATTAGTAACACTCGAAGCGAACCTTTTTGCGGCAGTCCGAGAGCAGATCGCCACTCACATAGACCGCATTCAATCTAACGCCCGCCTGCTTGCGCGAGTTGATGTGCTCGCGAACCTGGCCGAGGTAGCAGTTTCCCGACGGTTCGTGAAGCCGCTCCTTAATGAAGGTCTGGATCTCGAGATCGAGGATGGAAGGCACCCGGTGGTTGAAGCCCTTCTTCCGCTAGGTGAGCCATTCATCCCGAATTCCGTCAAGATGAGTCAGGACACGGAGCAGATACTTATCATCACCGGCCCGAACATGGCGGGCAAGAGCGTGGTGCTCAGGCAGGTTGGACTCATCGTTTTGCTTGCTCAAATTGGATCGTTCGTGCCGGCCGCGAAGGCAAGGATCGGGCTGGTGGACCGAATATTTACGAGAGTCGGAGCATCGGACAATCTGGCGGCGGGCGAGAGTACGTTTCTCGTGGAAATGAATGAGACTGCAAATATCCTCAACAATACTTCGAATCGCTCTCTCATTCTGTTGGACGAGGTTGGACGGGGTACGAGCACGTTCGATGGACTGTCGATTGCCTGGGCACTGGTTGAATACCTACACACGCAGCCACAAGTGGCGGCTAGAACGCTTTTTGCAACCCACTATCACGAACTGAACGAGCTGGAAAACCGGCTCGAACGGGTTCGAAACTTCAGAATTCAGGTTCAAGAGCATAACGGAAGGGTCATTTTTTTGCGAAAGTTGGTGCGTGGCGGAGCAGATCATTCTTACGGCATTGAAGTGGCGCGAATGGCAGGTTTACCGGCAGACATGCTGGATCGGTCGCGACAGATTTTGAATCAATTGGAGATGCAGGATCTTGAAGTTGACCGGGTAGATCTGGTGAAAGACATCGGTCCTGGTTTGGCTTCGACAGATGATACCGTTCAGATGTCCCTTTTTGTCGCCGAAGCAGATCCGCGCCAACAGGAAGTAGCGGATATTCTCGCCGCCCTGGATCCCGAGAGCATGACGCCTATTGACGCGCTGCTTCTTTTGTCGCGACTTCATAGAAAACTGAACGAGGCATGATTCGAGAATTTATTGGGGTTTATCCGACGCTTGATGAGAGCAATTTCGTTGCCGAAACTGCTACCGTGATTGGCGACGTCCATCTGGGTCGCGATTCGTCGGTTTGGTTTTCAGCATCTATTCGTGGAGACGTTCACCGAATTCGGATCGGGAGCCGTTCGAATATCCAGGACAACGCCGTCGTACACGTAACCCACGATACTGCCCCGACCACCATTGGTGATCGAGTTACTGTCGGCCACTCGGCCATTGTCCACGGGTGCACAATCGAGGACGATGTCTTGATTGGCATGGGTGCCATTGTCCTCGATATGGCCGTGATTGGTGCTCGGTCTATCGTTGGGGCGGGTGCTCTTGTAACCGGAGGTGTGGTCATCCCGCCCGAGTCGATGGTGATCGGATCTCCTGCAAGGGTAGTGCGATCATTGTCCGCAGCGGAAATTGCATCAATCACCGTCTATTCTGACAATTACGTCCGGTACAAAAACATATACCTGGGCGTTGAAAAGCCCGATATCAATCCATTCTACTCATGATCAAGACAGGGTCGGTATGCGCATATTGATCATTGGAGGAGGCGGCAGGGAGCACGCGATTGCCTGGTCGCTGAAAAGGAGCGCCACTGCCACAGAACTTTTCATCGCCCCTGGAAACGGGGGGACCGTGGAGCTGGGCTCAAATGTTGACCTAAAGACAGGCGATCATCAGAGCATCGTTGAATTTGTCGTCGAGCAGCAAATCGACATGGTCATTATCGGACCAGAGCAGCCATTGGTCGATGGGTTGGCCGACACGCTGAGGGAGCACGAAATACCTGTCGTTGGTCCTTCGGCAGCGGCGGCTCGTTTAGAGGGCAGCAAGGCCTTCTCAAAGGATTTTATGAAGCGGCACTCGATTCCGACAGCCGCCTACAGGACGTTCGGCAGCGACCAGTTAGGAGAAGCACTTGAATTCGTGAACGAAGAGGGAGCGCCAATCGTGGTAAAAGCTAGTGGGCTGGCTGCGGGCAAGGGCGCGATCGTTTGTGAGACCGTCCGAGAGGCTGAAGAAGCGCTGATATCGCTAATGCGGGATGCTTCACTTGGCTCGGCCGGAAGCACCGTAGTCGTGGAGTCCTTTATGGAGGGGGAAGAGGTCAGCCTGTTCGTCCTAACGGATGGTGATTCCTACGCGCTTCTGGCTCCGGCTCAGGACCACAAACGCGTTGGAGAAGGTGATCTGGGGCCAAATACGGGAGGAATGGGGGCGTATGCACCGGCTCCAGTACTGACTGAGGATCTGATGGAGGAGGCCCTCAGGACCATAATTGAGCCTACATTGACCGGGATGCACTCTGACGGATGTCCCTACCAGGGTATTCTGTACGTGGGCATCATGATTACCAGTGAGGGCCCGAAGGTCGTCGAGTACAACTGCCGATTCGGGGATCCGGAAACCCAGGTTATTTTACCGCTGATGAAATCTGATCCGGTAGACGTATTTATGGCTTTGGCCCGCGGACAGTTTCAGGACTTTGCGCTCGAGATGCATCCGGGGGCTGCGGTGTGCGTGGTACTGGCTTCCCAGGGCTACCCCGGCCCTTACGATACGGGGCATCGAATCTCCGGTGTTGACGCTACCGATGAACGTCAAACAGTAATATTCCACGCGGGAACGCGAAGAACTCCCGGGGGAGAGCTGGAAACAACAGGTGGCCGAGTGCTTGGTGTATCCGCTGTTGGGGAGAATCTGAAGGAAGCGCTGGAGTTTGCTTATGAGTCGGTCGCGAAGATTGAATTTGATGGCGCCCAGTTCAGGCGTGACATCGGCCACCGAGGTCTCAAACAGCAAGCATGAGCCCGTGCGCACCTTCCACCATATATCCGCAAGTGCAGATCTGCCTCGAACTTCGTTCTCGGCTTTAAGGATTGTGGTTCTGTGTTGCGTGCTGTCGGCCTGCAGCGCATCAGAACCGATTCAGTTACCGCCTCGTGCGGAGGTCGCAACAAATGTACCCTCCTATCTGATCACGATTGGACCGGCAGTGGCCAAATTTGATGATGCGCGTGCATTCTCCGTGTCGCCTGAAGGGTCGATATATGTAGTAGATAACGAGAGAGGTGCAATTTTACGCCTCGACTCGGAAGGCACGCTGCTTGGCGTTCAAGGCGGTCCTGGGACGAGTGAAGATCAATTTTTAAACCCGAGAGATATTGACGCGAGCTCGGGCCTCTTCTACATAGTCGCCGATGCCGGAAACGGCCGAGTCCAAAAATTCACCAGAGACGGTGCGTTTGTAGAGTCATTGGCCATTCCGAGCGTGACGGGAGGCGCAAGAATATTGTCGATCCTCCCTTCCTTCCGGCTTTCGGGAGTCAGAACACGATCAGGTGAGTCTGAGCCCGTCATTATTGTAGAGTCTCCCTGGAATGAGTTGATTCTCATTGACGGCGTGAGTCACTCTGTTCTCAAGGTTGATCGATTGAGCGAATCGATTACGATCATCGGAGGACCCGATTCAGGGACGGGGCATCTCGAAAGTCCAGTCGATGTCGGGGTAGGAAACGGGATCATCGCCGTCGTAGACGACATTCGAAACGAGGTTGTCTTCTTCGACGAATTCGGATCGTACATCCGGTCTTGGCCGGCTGAACTTGAAGACCTGGTTGCCCTCAGACTGGACCGCGGCCAAGTGTGGCTTGCCTACTCGGATATCCTCCGCGTATTCGATCTTCGAGGTGGTCGGATTGAGGAGTATTCGTTTGAGCTTGGCGCTGCAATGATTGACTTCAGTGTGGAGCCTGGCGTGATCTGGATGATGACGGCTAAAAGCTTGTATCGGATTGACCGTAGTGCGCTCGGTCAGGTCGTGTCAGAAAACTGATCTTCCAATTCCTGGAGGGACTGTTCAAAGCGGGATATGTCTGATTCCTTCCGCAGTTGCAGCGGTTCCGCCATTCTCACATCGCACTCATCAGGCCCGAGCGGGCACCTCTCACACGTGATTCCCACAACGTCCTCTGATATTTGATCGTCGTTCCAGAATGAAACGGCCGAGCGAAAGTTTTCGTCGATTGGAAATCCGAGGATCACCGACGAATCATCCTCCGGACTGAGTCGCATGGTTCGGGACATGGAGAAGCTGAAAAAATGTTCACCTCCCAAAGAGAATCGAGCCCGTTGAGCTTGTATGGTCGGACCGGTTCGCGCAGGAAGATCCGGATAGGCAATTTCTCTCTGTCTTGAGCGCTCGCCGAGGAGACGCATCCCCGCCCATTTTCTACAGTAGTGCTCATTCGATGAGTATCCCTGAGGCAAGGACAGCGTGGTCAGATTCAACATCTTCGTCACCTCAAACTGTGACCTGCCTCCGTGATGGCTCAGGCGCATGAAATAGTGACTACTCAGCCCGAAATGCGTGTGCGCGAGCTGCCCGACCCTGTAAAAAAACATTTCGGGCGTCGCGTCAAATCGCCTCATCAGCTCCAGCATTTCGGAAGGATTCCAGGAGCTCTGGCGAAAGATCGTCCGGAGACCAGAGCTCAAGTCTGATTGATTCATCAGGAAGGCTCCTGCGAAATACGAAGTGCGATAGTTATTCAGGACCTGCTCAAAGCTTTTGACCTTTATCCATGATGACGTGGTCGCTCGAGTCTCAATCCCAAGTATTCTTGTGCCTATTTCTTTCGCGAAAATGAAGGCTTTTTGAGACGGAAGTAATCGGCGATTCACGAATAGTCGGGGCCGTTTTCCCGGTATGAATACTGACCGGAAGGAGTGCAGCGTGGGATGCTGGGTAAGAAACTTATCGTCGATTATGTAGCGCCATTCGTTCTCCAGAAATCTGCGAAGATTTACCTCGGAAATTTCTCGATTTTTCCAAGAGGGCCCCGATGAAAAAGATTCAGCAGCTTCCTCGAGGTCCGGGAAATAGCTATGGTGCATCTTTTGATGCGCTCTCAAGGCGGCGAACAAAATGTGCTCCACTCTGAAATCATACATCTGGCCTACTTCGAGGAAGGTTCTTACCAGCGCGTCTGCCTTTTCGGGTGATGTGGTCAGGAGACTGAAGAGGTCCTCAGCATGCAGGCCAAATAGGTGAAAGGGGAATTCCTGAAAGAAGCCAGAATCGAGAGAGTCTTCGAGTGGGCTCATATCGTCCTGCCCCTCGACCATCACCAATTCATCGAAGCTGATTCCGTAGGATCCAGCAAGTGCGAGAAGTTTTTCAGCCTTTGGGTACTTTTTACCCTTTTCAATCTCAGACAGATAAGAAATGCTCAGGCCAGCCTTCTGGGAGGCCTCCTTAAGGGAAAAGCCATGCTCCAATCTCAGATTCTTGAGCTTAAATCCAAGGATGAATCGAAGATGTTCTTCGCTGAAAGCCATGAAACTTGATGAATTACGCTACGAGCGAAAGTTTATTGACAAAAATGATTCAATTCAAGGTCAAGTGTTGGTAAGAGAGCGAAATTTCGCTTGTCCGTCGTATCTATAAATGCTAAGTTTGTGTGAAGCGTGAACAGAGTGAACGTCGCGCTGCCAGGTTATCTGAGATTTAATCCAGAATCATCTATGCGATTAGCCCTATTTGGCCCCCCGGGAGCGGGAAAAGGGACTCAGTCCATGCTTTTGAAAAAGCGATTTGGACTGGACGTTATATCAACTGGTAATCTGATCCGAGAAGCGATTCAGGAAGGCACTGATGTTGGAAGATCAGTTGAGAAGTATGTGAACGCTGGAGACCTCGTCCCAGATCATCTGGTGAGAGATCTGGCCAATCAGGCCATGGCCGAACATAAGTTTGATCGTTTCATCCTGGACGGATATCCTCGCACAACCACCCAGGCCAAATGGCTTCGGGAGTTTCTCGACGCATATAAGGCTCCGATCGAGGCCGTCATCAGCTTGAAGGTTTCGCCTGAAGCCGTCGTGGATCGTCTTTCGAACAGAAGGATAAACAAGGACACGGGGGAGAGTTATCACATGATCTATCACCCGCCCCCTTCAGATCTCGACCCGGCGCTCATCGTTCGGCGCTCAGACGACACACCGCACGCCATCAAAGCGCGGATCGATGTTTACCGACGCGAAACGCAGCCTGTTGAAGAGTTTTTTCGATCTGAGGGAATCCTCATCGAGATCTCTGGAGAAGGAGAGGTTTCCGACGTTTTCAACCGTATCCTTTCGAGTATCGAGCACATTGCAGAGCTCGAATTAGTCTGATTTAAACTCGCCTCTGTCTGTGGGATCTCTTTCCGAGCGAATTATTTCGGTCCGAGATAAATCGGACCACGTCCTCGTTCTTCCCTGGGAGATTGACTCGGTCGTGACGTTGAGGGGTTCGTTTCGAACGCAGCCGGATTTCAGCGCGGGAGACAATCTCTTACAAGATTTGGCTTCCGGATTACTGGATAAGGGTACCACTTCTCGAAGCAAACTGGAGCTCGCGCAGATTCTCGAAGACAGGGGAGCGTCCATAGTATTTGCCCCGAACGGACCGCGTATCAGGTTTTCTGTCAAATGCCTGGTCGGGGACCTCGATCTCGTTATCGAACTCCTTGTCGAACAGTTGGACTCGCCTGCATTCGACGAGGACGAGTTTGGACTGTTGAAGGGAAGGGTTCTCGCCAATATTCAACGGCAGAAGCAAGAGACCTCTCTGATGGCGGGGGCGGCTCTTTCAAGAATCCTCTATCAAGCGTCTCATCCGCAATACATCAGACCGCTCGAAGAGGTAGAGAGTACGCTGGCTGAAATAACAGTCGCCGAAGTACGGAATTACTATGAGTTGAAGTGCCGAAGATCCGATCTGATGGTGTGCGTGGTCGGAGACGTCAAGGGTTATGATCCTGGAGATCTTCTAACTCAGTTGAGTTTCAAGAGCAAGGGTTCACGCAAGGCACAAGACACGTATGAACTGGCAGCCTCAGAATCGGGGTCAAGTCACGTCGAGATCGCGGACAGGAGTAATATTGACGTCCGAATGGGACATGCCCTCGACCTCAGATCAACTAATCCAGACTACCTGGCTCTGAGGCTGGGAGTGTTTGTTCTCGGAGGTAATTTTTCCTCCCGGCTCATGAGCAGCATCAGAGATCGAGATGGATTGACGTATGGTATTCGGTCCACGCTTTCTGGGATCACGTCGTTGCACGGCGGAGCCTGGACAACTTCAGTGACGCTCAGTCAGGAAAATGTGGAGAAGGGAATAGATGCAACCCGAACAGAAATTGACGCTTTCGTCAAGTCTGGAATCACGAAAGGAGAACTGGAAGAAAAAAAGAGGACGCTTACCGGGTCATACCAGGTCCAACTGTCAACCACAGGGGGTATCGCGTCGAGGCTTCTTACGAATCTGGAGCGCGGCGACGAGTTGGATCAGATAGATAGTTATCCTGAGAAGATCAAATCGCTGAATTTGAGCAAAGTCAATGAGATGGTAACGAGCATGTTACATCCGGATAGACTTTTCGTCGCTTCTGCAGGGTCGATGCAGTAGCGATCTGAAAGACAGGCTGGAGCCTATTTGTCTGGCATCACAAACGCCAGGACGATATAGACCAGGAGTCCCGGAAATACCGTGGAAAGTACACTCAGGATTACGTACCCCACGCGAATTAGCGTGGGATCAACCCCGAAATACTCCGCGATTCCTCCACACACCCCTGCAATCATCTTATTGTGAGGGGTTTTTTTCAATTTTCGTGTACTCATCAGTTCTGCTGATTAACTATCTCTGATAATGGTGATACGTTCCGATGAAGTCGGTTTGAGAGCCTTCTTGTTCACGTTAGGCATAACAAACGCGAGGATGATATACGCCAGGAGAAACGGACCAACTCCGGTCGCAAAGGCCCCGACAACAAACCCAATGCGAACCAGGATCGGATCAATTCCGAAGTAGTCCGCGAGTCCACCAGCGACTCCAGCGAGTTTCTTGTCACGAGATTTTACAAGTCGGTTTCCGGCGCGTTTCCCGCTTCGTGATCTACCGCGATCATTCGACCGCGCCTTCTCTGCCTTGAGCTGAGACTTCGCAAGTTTCTTTTCAGCCTTAAGCCGTTTTCGATTCCTACCTGGTCTCCACGAGAGCACTCCAAATCCCAAAAGGATGATGAATATGCCGGCAAGCCATGGAAGCATCTGTGCCAGGACGGTGAGGTCTATTCCGGCACTCCAGATACCCAATTGCTGAAACATGTAGGCCATTCCTACAAGAATAAGCGACATACCTGCAAGCGTGGGGAGATTGAGTATGCCTTTCGGCTTTTCAGGCTCCTCTTCAAAGAGTAGGGCTTCCAATTCGTCGTCCGATAGCGCTTCGAGATCGAGCGTATCGCCATCGTAAAGGAATGAATCTTCCCTTGATTGGGTTGCTGTACGTGTTCGGGTACTCATGGTGTTTCATCCGGCGGTGTTGAGCCGGTGCGGTGTGTAATACGCCGATAAAGATTTGAGGTTACAGTTGAGCTATGTCAATGATTCCATCTTCAGATACGACAAAATGGACAGGAATGTCGTGTGCATCCGCGGGAATCGCATCCACAATCTGTTCCCTGAAAACAGGAGTGATGAAAATACCACTCGCCTGGCTTAAAAAGCGATCATAATGGCCACCGCCGTATCCGAGACGATGTCCGCTGCCGTCGACGGCCAATGCCGGTACAATTACCAGGTCGAGGCTTGACGCGTCCACTTCGACTCCTTTGTGAGGCGCCATGACTCCGAATGGGGACTCTTTCAGGGAATGCTCGTTTTCAAAGAGCACGTGGCGTAGGTGGTTTTCTTCAACAACGGGCAGGACGATCTCTGTTCCGGACGAATGTAGATCTCGAATAAGAGGTCTCAAGTCAACCTCCATGTTCTTCTCAATTGGCCAAAAGAAATGAACCCGATTACTCGTTTTTAGTAGACCGAACTGTCCGAGGTGATGACGGATTCGATCGGAGCGGGATCGCCATTCACGTTCCGATAGGGAAGATCGAAAAGCTCTAATTGAGCTCCGAATCGCCTCTTTATTGATTGCGTCCACCGACATATCACGAAAAGTACTATGAGTGAGAAGAATACAGACAGACTTGAACATTTTCGTCAGTATCGAGAGAAAATGAACGCCAAAATCTTGGGAGATGAAGGGCACCTAGGTATCAATCGATTCTTTAATCTGGACACAAAGGCCTATACGGACGGACAGCTGGACTCTGGTACCAAGGAACTGTTGGGACTGGTCGCGTCCATGGTCTTGCGCCAGCAACGATTGCATTGATTATCACCTGGTTCAAACGGTCGAGTCGGGCTACTCGGATGTTGAGCTCAATGAGGCCATGAATGTGGCACTGATAGTGGGCGGATCCATCGTCATACCGCACTTGAGACACGCAGTAGAATCCATTGAAATATTGCGGCATCGTGTGCAATAGGGTGAAGATATAATGGATTCATTCCAGGATGGAGTTTCAGGGAGCTGGATACAGCTCGCACACCGCCCTAACCGTTGTTTCCGGCATGAAATAGCCCTAATTTTGCTTGTCTGTACCATTGTGTACAGAGGTAGTCGCACGGATTTCTTGTGCGATTGGCAATATGGAATTTTATTCGACGATTGTTGATGTTCGAAGGTCTGTCAGAAAAATTAGAAGGTGCTCTCAAGTCACTAAGTGGCAAAGGACGTATCACCGAGTTGAATATCGCGGAGAGTATGCGCGAAATTCGCCGGGCTCTGCTGGATGCTGACGTCAACTATCAAGTCGCTCGAGATTTCACGGATCGCATCAAGGAGAAGGCTCTTGGAAGTGATGTTCTGAATTCCGTGGCTCCGGGTGAGCAGCTGGTCAAGATTGTTTATGACGAGCTCGTTCACTTTTTGGGAGGTACGTATGAGGAAATATCTTTTTCGACGAAGCCGCCTACTGTGATTCTGGTTGCCGGTCTTCAGGGATCTGGAAAGACTACTTTTTCGGCAAAACTAGCGAATTACTTCAAAGGCCAGGGGAAGTCTCCCATGCTGGTTGCAGCTGACGTCTACCGTCCGGCAGCTGTGGATCAACTTAAGACTCTCGCTGAATCGATTGAAGTACCCGTCTTCTCCCTGGAGGATGACAGCGGGGTTGTTCAGGATCCAGTGCGGATTGCTCGCGAGGCTGTTCAAGCAGCACGCAAACAGACGCGCGATATCCTGATTATCGACACCGCAGGACGCCTTCACGTGGATGAAAAGATGATGACTGAGGTCGCCGACATCAAGTCGGCAGTGAACCCCAGTGAGATTCTTTTCGTTGTGGACGCAATGACCGGTCAGGATGCCGTCAATACGGCTGTTGAATTCAATAAACAGCTGAATTTTGATGGCGTGGTGCTAACCAAGCTCGATGGAGATACCCGTGGCGGCGCGGCGTTATCCATCAGAACGGTGGTCCAAAAACCGATCAAATTCGCCTCGACCGGAGAGAAACTCGACGCGCTGACTCCGTTCTATCCAGACCGGATGGCGCAACGAATTCTTGGTATGGGAGATGTCGTCTCCCTGGTGGAAAAGGCGCAGGAGCAGTTTAACCAGAAGGAAGCGGACAGTCTCCAGAAAAAAATCCGATCGGAGAGTTTCGATCTGGAAGATTTTCTGGACCAACTGAATCGCCTCAAAAAAATGGGATC
The DNA here is from genome assembly GCA_937893205.1 of uncultured Bacteroidota bacterium. Classification (GTDB taxonomy): domain Bacteria; phylum Bacteroidota; class Rhodothermia; order Rhodothermales; family UBA10348; genus CALBJU01. The sequence continues at coordinate 1,021 of CALBJU010000469.1, read as the reverse complement.
CATGAAGGATCTCGTTGGGATGATTCCGGGTGTAGGCCGACATGTCAAGGATCTGGATATTGAAGACGATGCGTTCATACACATCGAAGCAATAATTCACTCCATGACACCTGAAGAGCGGCATACACCGGACGTCATTAATGGCAGTCGTCGCCGTAGGATTGCCTACGGAGCGGGTGTCGAAATCCGGGAAGTGAATCAATTACTGAAACAGTTTCGGGATATGAAGAAGATGATGAAGACTATGACCAAACTCATGGGAAAAGGCCGAGCAATGGACATGGCCTCAATTATGGGTGGTCGTTGATCATCGGACGTTCAAACACAGCACAATTTTAAGATCACAATCAGTCAGATAAAGTGGCAGTAACACTTAGACTTAGAAGAATGGGACGTAAAAAACGCCCCGTTTTCGCAATCGTCGCGGCGGACTCAAGAAGCCCTCGCGATGGACGGTATATAGAGGACTTGGGCCGCTATGATTCCCTTCAGGAACCATCGACCGTTTCCATCAATGCTGAAAGAGCCTTGTACTGGCTCGAAACGGGAGCACAGCCCTCAGATACGGTACGCTCACTATTGAGTCGTGAGGGCGTCATGTTGGCGCTACACATGCGACGAAAAGGAGCATCGGAAGAGGATATCGCTTCGGCCGTAGAGGCGCATCGCGAAAAGAGAGCTGAGAAGGTTGCCGCATCTGTGAAGATGACGAGTGACCAGAAACGACAGCTGGCGATGAAGGAAGAAGAAACCCGAGCAACTGCACGCGCCGCCGATTTGGCGAAAAAGCGTTCAGCTGCAGCAGCCAAAGCAAAAGAGAACGCTGAAGCGGCGATCAAAGCTGCCGATGAGAATCGAGCTGCGGCTGCAGAAGAAGCAAAAACAGAGCAAGCAGAAGCAAATGTGGCGCAGGCAGAGGCCGACGCCCCAGCTGACGCTCCGGCGGCCGAAGAGGCTCCAGCCAAGGAAGCAGAAGCTCCAGCGGCCGAAGAGGCTCCAGCCGAAGAAGCAGAAGCTCCAG
>CALBJU010000468.1 GCA_937893205.1 uncultured Bacteroidota bacterium | reverse complement strand
ATCCAAGTCCAAGGCTCATCGGACCAGATCGGACTATTACCAGACGAGTTCTTCCTAATGGTGGCTTCAGATCCTGGGTGCTGATGAGCCCGCGCAGGAAATAGGACGTCACGTCATCCGATCTAATTTCGGCGATTCCAGCCTCGGCGCTGACTCCCATCCGCTGTGCAAGCGCGGTCGAGAAACGAGCGGCCTCAGATTTTCGATTCAGGCCGATCATTCCAACAGACAGGTACTCCAGCGCGCGGGGCACTGCGAAGCTTGAACACAATCTGTCATACTTACCCCCGGTTTCGAGACACGCGAGGCCGGCGAGAGCAGAAGGGGGCAATCCGAAGGCACTCCACGGCCACGATTTGGCATCGACGCGGGCAAGATTGGTCCTCGCAGTAGATGGGAGTTCTTGCTCTGGCGGAGTGCCGTGGCCTAGTTTTTCCAATACTCCGACGAAAAATCCGCCGGTATCGTTGGCATGAGGCCAGATCCGGATCGAATTCCTGAGCGAGTTATCATATCTCTTTCCCTGCCATCCGTTTAGGCCAGGTGAAGTGCGAAAGTCCGGGAGATCTATCGGCTCAAGTCTGACCTGCTGTTCCTCTTCAGGTTGGGTGATTACCCGATTGAGAATGGCTTCATTTTCCTCCGGCGCGTAGGTGCATGTAGAATACACAATGCGGCCACCCGGCCGTGTCAGCCGGATGGCCGCCCTCAAGATTGATTCCTGGGTGTGACTCAACTCGGATCGTCTCTCGGGATGCAGCGGCCTCAGAACATTGGAATGTTTTCTGGACGTTCCTTCACAGGAGCATGGGACGTCTGCCAGAACGGCATCAAATGTGTTATCGACATCGGGGAAATGTCGAGCATCGTAATTGGTAACGAATACGTTCGCGAGTCCCAGCCGGTCAACGGTCCCGCGCAGTATGTGAAGGCGCGATCTCGAAACATCGTTCGCGACAACTCCGCCTGCGTCTCCGACGGCGGCCGCGAGTTGGGCTGTCTTGTTGCCCGGAGCTGCGCACATATCCAGAATCAAGTCCCCTCTCTCGGGTCTGGTAAGCAATGCAGGAATCATTGCGACCGCTTCCTGAATCAGGACGGATCCTGTCAAGAATGCCCTCGCAAAGGACGGGTCCAGCTTCCAATTCTGATAAGCATCCCGGTTCCACGAAAGAACGGAAGCGCCCGCCTCTTGCAACAGCTCGTGTCCGAAATTCCGACTGGAAGACACCCAGCAGGTTGAATGATGCGGGGCGTTACAGGCCTCTACAAACAGGTCGAAGTCGTCGACTATATCCCGGTATCTGTCCAGAACTGTTGTTTGGGTCATCTCAGGAGGGGTCTTTTGTGGCTACGAGCAGCATCCGGAGGGAAAGTCTCACCGCAAACTGTTGTATCACCCCCGCGGGATGGGTTCTAACGCGAGCATCTGCAAGATTCAGAAACGAGATTCCGACCTGCATTCGCGGGCCGAAAAGACTCTTTCTCACGGTACCCTCAAATTCAACGGTGGTCGCTATTTCTCCGCTGTCTGACGTGAGATATTCAGGCCAGTGCATTCTGGAGGTGATCCGCAGGGCGCCGAAAAAGGTGAGTCGTTCGAGGGCGTGGGAGCTGATAGATGCAGAGAATCGGTGGCGTGGAAACCCGGTATAATGCCTCCAGAACACCGAATCACCGTTGGAAGAGACATGGTAAAACTGGTAAGATGCGCGCCCTGAGGTGGACGAGGATCCGCGAAATAAGACTCCGAGGCTTCGTGAGACAACCCAGCCTGAACGACCATTGATGTAAGTGGTGCTGGGTAAAAACGGACCGACGCCGAATGATTGATTGATTGTCCGGTTGGGAAGGGTCAAACCTGATGAGTATCGAACGCTCATGCCCGCCTGGAAAGAAAGGAATTCAGAAAGGGGGTAACTCAGGTCAAACGCGCCCTCATAAATGCGCTCTGAGGTTCGATCGGTGTTGAAGGACACGTCGTCTGCCCATTCACCGAAAGACACTCCAAGAGAAAGAAGTTCACGCATCGACCATAGATTTCTCCTGACTCCGCCGGAATAGTGTGTTTTGAACCTAAGGTTTGCTCCATTTAGAAGGCTCTGAGACAGTGAAGAGGCGAGATTAATCGTCGTAGACTCATCGTCAGAAGATGCTCCAGAGGCTCGGGATAGTTCGCCCGTCGTCGTCCATGCGGTTCGCGAAGCCCGCACGCTCAAAGAAAGTCGAGCAAACACAGCGGATTCTCGGTGGGAGCCGAATGTTGAGATCTGGTCGACTTCGTTGATCCTTCCTCCGCCGGCAATCTCGAGAGTAGAAGCGCCCAATGAATGTTCGACAAACAATTCTCCCGAAGATTCTCGAAGCAACAACTCACCCGGCAGGCTGATTTTTGCCGATCGATTACTTATCTCAAATCGGTCGAAACTGGCCCGCACCCCAATCCGGTTGCTGGACGACGTGTTTATCAGGCCTTTCGTTTTGAGCCAGGTCCAACGCTGTCTGTTGGGCCATTCCCATCCGGCGAACTCGCTGAACAGATGATCCTTCTTACGCGCACTACCCCCGCGAATATCGATTTCTAGTCGGCTCGTCTCGAGCAGCATTCGGACGTGAGGAGCAAAGATGGTCACCACAGGTTGCTTGTTCGCGCCGTAAATGCTCCACATTCGGCTCGATGTCACTTCGTCAGTGAGATGATAGAGGTCTGTATTAAGGCCCGCCTGGATGAAGAAGGGTCGCCGGCCGTAGGACATTCGCAGATTGGCAACGGGTCCACTCCGGTCGACGTTACTCCGCGTGGAGTCGGCGAAGATGGCGGGGCCGGGATCGCCCGTCTCATTGATTACGGCCGAGGATCCTCGCAGGAGAAATCCTTGCGGCTTGACGGTGCGAATCGAGACAACGCCGTCTGCAAGCCTGCCCTGCGGGAGGATGGTGATTTCTGGCGTGTACTCGATCATCGAAATATCAGAGGGCGAAACCGGAATAAATTCGGTGATGGATCTGTCCAGGAAGAAGAAAGGCATGGCCATTCCATCGACCAGGATTGTAGGCCCCTCCCCATGAAGACCACTCAAACCCGATCCAATAAATCGGAGCGTGTATCGGTCGGTCGACCAGGAGTGCAGTGGATGGAGAGTTCGAAGAAGTTCTGACAGCCGCACGGCATTGCGTGATTGGAGTTCGTCTCGATCCCACGCCGCCTCCTGGGCTGAAGCGTACGGGCACAGTGCGCAGAATAGAAATATGACGAGGAGGCGCCTCAACGGAGGAATCGCCTCAACCAGGCCGGAGTCTCCAGATCCAGCGTGATTCCCATTGAGATGTCTGCATACTCGAGGCGTGGACGCGTGTAGAAGCGGACCCCTCGAAATTCGACGAAGGCGTGCGTGTTGTCTTTGATCTTTCCGAGAATCCTTACGAACGGGGCGACGATTATTTCAGACTCAAAGCGCCCGTCCTCAGACTCATCAATATCTATTAGCATAAATACGTTTCCGACCAAAAATCCGCCTCCTAGCCCGATGCGATACTCAGACGATGTTGAGATGGACCAACCGGCGAGGAGTGATAATGCCTGAAAATCTGGAAGTGACGATTCGTTTGTCGTCCAGGGGGCCCAGCTGATCTCGAGTTCGAGGCGCCCGCCGTAGTAGGGTGTAGATGCTGAAGCCCTTGCGCCCAGTCCAGTTTGCCACTCCTCAAGGCCGGATGCACGGGAGATAAAAGATGGTGCCAGAGCGATTCGAACAGTTTCAAAGCCCCCCTCTCTTTCCGCACTTGCCTCTGATTGAGCGTGGCTTGACTGGCACCCCAATGAGGCGACCCAGAACACAAGTAGGGCGATAAATGGTCGGATCAAGAAGGTAGCCCTAGTAGGCTTGTGTCCAGTTGAAACGATAGGAGAGGGACGCAGAACCGACGAACTCGGTGGAGCTCTGTCCCTTTAGGTGATGCTGATTACTGGAAAAATTAACGCCGGCATCGAAGCGCAGATCCAAACTTCGCCCGACCAGGCCTAGAGCACGAATGTAGGGCCGGAACGTGCGTTCGACGGTTCCGTCCAGAATGAGATCTGCCGAATCGTGAGCGGGAAACGAATTACGGATGTCCTGTTCGCCTTGAAGGAGGATATCGACGCCGGGTGAAATTCTCCAACCGGGCACTTTCATCCAGTGGGCCGCAATACGGATCGTAATAAAATCCGAATACTGGGTGCCGATTCCGCGGCCCAGGTACAGATACTTACCCTCATTTTGCAGCGAATTGTAGGTGCGCGCCGTTACGAGGGTACCACTCACGGAGACGTCGAAGTCAGGGGTCAGCCCGGCTCGATAAACGGAAAAACTCGCTGCGATGGACGCAGGCTCTTTTCCATTAAGTATATCGAAGTCGTCCAGCGCGATCTGCCCCTGGATCAATGTAGCGGCTGCCTGATACTGGAAGAAAAGGCCTAAAAGGCCATTATTTTCCTCGTTTTTCGGCTTTTCATCCACGGACAGCAGGGCCAATTGAAAGGGATTCAGAAATTTCAGAGATAATCCGCTGTTCGAGCCTGAGTAAAGGATCGAATGCATCAGTGAGACAGACCAGCTCCCGGGTTTCGAAAAAGTCAGTCTATGGGCCGCCAGGTAGCGCCGCTCGCTTCCTGTGGCGACACTGTCATCTCCAGCAATCCCGGTGAACCGCCCATCTCCGGTGATGCTGTCGAGCTCGGAGATGCTCGATCTGAGATTCAGCCGAGGCGTTCCCAGTCGGAACGAGAGGTGATCCATTGGACGTGGATTGTTGCTCAGGATGAGACCGGGTCGGCCGTATCCGCCCCAGTGTTGTCTGACACGGCCCAGGAGAAAGGAAGCATACTTACCCTCGTAGGATACGTAGGCATTTTCCGGCCGGATAGCCAAGCGGTGAGCCGTATCGAGACCATCGGGATCCCGGTCGTAATAGCGGTCGTGCCTCCAGCCCCAGGCACCCGTCCAATTTC
>CALBJU010000467.1 GCA_937893205.1 uncultured Bacteroidota bacterium | reverse complement strand
TACTCGTATCGATCGAAGAGTAGATTCCGGTAATGTGAAAAGAATGCCCCCAGAGCCCGAGAAATTCATCCAGGTTGTATCTTTGCCAGACCCTCACTTCGCACAGCAGCGTATATCATTCCGATAACGGCTACCAGAGCTCTTTAAATTCCAATCTGTGAACCGTTATGCTCCAGGAGCAAAGTCGTCTTTTTCAGCGACTCCTTTTCTTCGCCGATGCTGTCGTCATCGTAGTCAGCTGGATTCTGGCTTACTACACGCGGTTCGAGCTCTTCCCTCTGCTGGACATCTTTCCGCTTCCTGAGTGGCTTCCTCTGTCCATGTACTTGAGGTTCGTTCCTTGGGTCATAGTCCTGCCGATGCTGGTTTTGTGGGCTTCGGGTCTGTACATACCCGATCGCGCACAGCGCATGTCGACCCTCATTTACACTGTCGCCAAAGCGGTTGCCATCGGCATTGTGTTCGTTCTCGCGTCAATGTCCTTGTATCGCGCGTTTTACTTTTCCCGCCTTGTTGTCCTGCTTTTCGCGTTTTATATGCCGCTTCTGATCGTGTCTCTTCGAATTGTGATCCTGGCATACGTTCGGCACGGCCGAAAACAGGGAAAATTCCTTCGAAACGTACTCATCGTGGGCGCTGGGGACGTCGGAATGAGACTACAGGAAGCGTTCAGACAATATCCATGGATGGGATTTGAGACCCTGGGATTTCTGGACGATCAGGCGTCCGAGCGATTGGATGTCGTCGGGACGACCGATGATTTGGGCGCGGTCATGGACCGTTTCGAGGAAGAAGGCCGGCCCGTGCAGTATGTATACATCACCATTCCCATCTCGGAGATGGATCGTATCGTTGAACTGACCAATGAGCTGTCAACTCGACTGGCTCACGTCTGCCTCGTGCCCGATCTGTTTCAACTTGATATCCTGAACAGTAGGGTGACAGATATCGGGGGAATGCCCGTAATTCACATAATTGACGAAGCTCCTATGGAATTTCGTCGAGCGATAAAGCGTATCATCGACATTCTTTTTTCGTCTGCCTTCCTGCTGCTCGCCTCCCCCCTCTTGATCGCCATCGCGCTGGCCGTAAAGCTTTCGTCCAAAGGGCCGGTGTTTTTTCGTCAAGAGCGCATGGGGCTCAATGGCCTGACATTCAACATGATAAAATTCAGATCCATGCCTGTCGGTATCGAAAAATCGACCGGTGCGGTGTGGGCCACGGCTGACGAAAAGCGAGCGACGCCAGTGGGCGCTCTACTGCGTCGACTTTCGCTGGACGAGATGCCGCAATTCTTTAACGTGCTCCGGGGTGATATGTCGGTGGTCGGCCCCCGCCCGGAACGGCCGGTATTTATAAAAGAATTTCGAGACAAGGTGCCCAAATACATGCTTCGACATAAAATGAAAGCGGGCATCACCGGTTGGGCGCAGGTCCACGGATGGCGCGGGGATACTTCGATCGAGAAACGAATAGAATTTGATCTGTACTATATCCAGAACTGGTCACTTCGCATGGACCTGAAAATCATGCTCATGACATTTTGGAGTGGCTTTGTGAACGAAAACGCCTACTAAGGCCCTTATCGAGAATTCTCATTATTCAGGTCCAAAACATATCGTTGGCCTTCGGTCAGCAGGTCATCCTTGAACGTACCTCCTGGGGAGTACGCATTGGAAAGAGGTTTGGCCTGGTGGGGCCGAACGGAGCGGGGAAAACCACGCTGCTGAAACTGATTGCGGGGGAATTGGACCCGGATGGCGGTTCCATTGTGTACTCCGGGCAGAGCGTAGGCTATTTAAAGCAGGAAACGGAGGAAGTAGCAGGAGATATATCGGTGATTGACGAAGCGCTAAAAGCGTTCTCGGAAGTTCTTGATCTGGAGCGTGACGAGCAGAGGCTTATCCAAGAAATGGATGCTCATCCTGATCACGAAACAGAAGAGTACAAGCGCTTCCTGCATGACTTCAATACCGTCCACGAAAAACTGCTGGCAGCTGATATTCACATGATCAGGCCCAGAACGGAGTCTGTTCTGAGTGGACTTGGATTCGACGCTACCGACTTCGATCGCAATCTTTCGACGTTTTCCGGGGGGTGGCGGATGCGGATTGCCCTGGCCAAACTCCTTCTCGTCCAGCCCGATGTCCTCCTACTGGATGAGCCGACAAATCACCTGGACATTGACAGTATCGATTGGCTGGAAGGATACCTGAAGACCTATCCGGGTACGGTTGTTCTGGTGTCGCATGACCGCTATTTCCTGGATCGCATGGTGAATACGACCGTGGAATTAATCCAGGGCCAACTCACCGAGTACGCGGGCAACTACTCCTTTTATCTTCAGGATCGCGTAATTCGCCGCGAGCAGATGCGAGCGGCGTACACCAATCAGCAGAAAATGATTACTGAGACCGAGCGATTTATAACGCGATTTCGGTCAAAAAACACGAAAGCATCTCAGGTGCAGTCTCGCGTCAAGATGCTGGACCGGATGGATCGAGTTCCTCCCCCACCATCGGACGAGGCGTCGATTTCGTTTCG
>CALBJU010000466.1 GCA_937893205.1 uncultured Bacteroidota bacterium | reverse complement strand
AGACGCTCGTCGGAGGACATTCCGTCGAGGACTTCTTCAGCCAGTTCATATGTGAATCTAAAATCGCTCACGCTAATCCGATTCTCGGTTTCTGTATGCTTCCAGCTTGCTTCTAATGTGCTGGAGAGCCAGTACGATGTGATTGTTTACCGTTTTCGGAGCGAGATCCATGAGGGCAGCGATTTCTTCATGTGATAGTCCTTCAAATCGACTCAGCATGAACGCCTCGCGGCGTCTGATGGGCATTGCCTCGATCCATTCTTTCATCTTTTGTTCAAGAATGGCCGCATCCAACTTCTCATCGTTCAAATTGTCAAAGCCGACAGAGTGGTGATCCGCTTCTATCGCTTCAGCGGCATGACGTTTTTTCTGTCGTTCATGATTGAGGGCATAATTCCGCACCATCTGGTACATCAGTGCCCGAAGGGAGCGATCTGGATCGATGGTATCTCGTACCTGCCACAGCTTTAGATAGACGTCTTGCAATATGTCCGAAGCAGAAACGCTATCACGAGTGATGTACATAGCGTATCGATGCAACGGATCGTATGTCGCATCGAAGAGTTCCGCAAAGGAATTCGCATCAGCCTGTCGAAGACCATGACCCCAGGTTCGAAATTGCTCTTCCGAAACGGAACGCATGAAAACTTACCCTCAGTCAGGTGTTAGTACACGGAAATTGGCCTTGTTACCCAATTTCGGCATTTTGTTAAAGGAACTCACGAGTTAGTATAGATTAGTATAAGGCTCGCAAGGTGTTAGGTACCGGTACATCACGCTGAAGACGGACAGTTGCTGGCAAATTGGCAAAAAAATAATCAGCGATTTTTAGGCCTGTGTACTTCAAGTAAAACTTTAAGTGTCGATTTCTGTGTCAGTCATCCAGTCGCAATGTTGATCGTATTCATCAGTATCGAACGCACATAGAGCGAACGGGACGGAACAGACCCAATCGGTTGGTATTATACGTCGATCTTTCCTTTTCGTCTCAGGATAATTCAGCCTGCATGCTCACAGACCAGAGCAGAATCCGAAACTTCTGCATTATCGCGCATATCGATCACGGCAAGAGCACACTGGCGGACAGATTGCTCGAATTGACCGGGACCCTTTCAAAGCGTGAATTACAGGAGCAGGTTCTGGATTCAATGGATCTTGAACGGGAGCGTGGTATTACCATCAAGAGCCACGCGATTCGAATGAATTACACAGCGTCTGATGGACTCAATTACGTCCTGAACCTAATCGACACCCCAGGTCATGTCGACTTTTCGTACGAGGTGTCACGTGCTCTTGAAGCCTGCGAGGGCGCCATTCTGGTGGTCGATGCCGCCCAGGGAATCGAAGCCCAGACCATCTCGAACTTGCTCATGGCCATGGAGCTGGACCTGGAGATTATCCCAGTCCTCAATAAAGTAGACCTTCCTGGCGCAAATCCAGACGAGGTGGCAGCTACCATAGAAAATCTTATTGGTGACTCCGCAGATTCCATAGGCCGCATCAGCGCGAAAACAGGTGAAGGCGTCAAAGATCTTCTCGAGACCATTATTGAACGTATTCCCGCCCCGAGCGGGGACGTCAATGCTCCGCTGAAGGCTCTTATCTTCGATTCGGTATTCAATACCTACCGAGGCTCGATTGTGTACACACGAGTATTTGAAGGGAAGTTGAGCACTCGGGAAGGAATAAGGTTCATCGCCACAGGGAAGGAGTGTGAGGCCGAAGAAATCGGCGTACTGCGCCTGAAAATGGAACCCGTCGATACGCTGTCTGCCGGCGAAGTCGGTTATGTGATTGGTTCAATAAAAGATGTGAAGGATACACAGGTCGGGGATACCATTACGACGAGGATAAACGGCGCTACGGAAGCGATTTCCGGGTTTCGAGAAGTCAAACCAATGGTGTTCTCTGGAGTCTATCCCGCGGTCTCGGACGAATTTGAAGAGCTTCGTTCATCGTTGGACAAGCTTCAACTCAATGACGCAGCCCTGACGTTCGAGCCAGAAACCTCGCTTGCCCTTGGATTTGGATTTCGAGTTGGGTTTTTAGGACTTCTGCACATGGAAATCGTGCAGGAACGGTTGGATCGAGAATTTGGATTGGACATTATCACGACGGTCCCCAATGTCCACTACAAAGTTCATCAAACCGATGATACCTGGATTGGGGTGGAGAACCCGTCCAAGATGCCTTCGGTGGGAGATATCAGCTCGATCCATGAGCCGTTCGTCAAAGCCGAAATAATAACGCCTTCTGATTACATCGGGGGAATGATGCAGTTGTGTCAGGAGCGGCGTGGACTGTACATCAATACACAGTATCTCGACTCAAAGCGAGTAAGTCTGGAGTATCACCTGCCGCTCGCCGAGATTGTTTTTGATTTTTATGACAAGCTTAAAAGTATAAGTCGCGGCTACGCCTCACTCGATTACGATTATCTCGATTACAGGGCCGGCCATCTGGTTAAATTGGACGTAATGATCAATGGAGAGCCCGTCGATGCGCTTTCCACCATCGTGCATCGTGATAAGGCCTACGAGATGGGTCGTAAACTCGTAAAGAAACTCCGGCAGCTCATTCCGCGACAGATGTTCGACGTTGCCATACAGGCTGCCATTGGATCCCGGGTCATCTCCAGAGAGACTGTAAAGGCACTTCGGAAAGACGTGACAGCAAAATGCTACGGCGGCGATATTTCTCGCAAGCGCAAACTCCTCGAAAAGCAGAAAAAGGGGAAGAAGAGAATGAAGCAAGTCGGTAGTGTCGAGGTACCCCAGGAGGCCTTTTTGGCGGTTCTTTCCCTGGAGGATTAGGGATGCTGAAGGTGAGCGCATCGGTTCGTTCGAAGATTAGCCTTTTTCCTAGTGCGGCGGGTCTGCTGCTCATTTGTTTCTTTTCGGCACATAACCTGGTGGCTCAGCCTCAGCGCTCGGCCGACCTCCTCGACTATTTTGTAAAAGTTCGAACGCTGAAACTGGCAGACCGAGATACGGGAGGATATATCCAACGCCTGCCGCCGAGGAGCGCCGAGCTGCTGAAGGTCGCCAGCGATACGTTGCGGGCCTGGATCGAAAACATTCGACACGATCGCCTCGCTGCCTCTCTTCCGCCAGCTCTTGAAACATTCAGCGTAGACTCCTGGGACGTTATTGGACGCCTCCGAGCGCCCCTTTACAAGCCTCAGTTCTCAAGCACCAAGTGGGCGTTTACTGGAAGCAATTCCAGATCCACTCTGGACACGATGAAAACCGCAGATTTGAGAGCCAGACTTCAGTTTCAGTTCGGGTCTCCAACGATAACACTTGCAGAAGTCGGGTATCCTGATTCGCTTGCAAGGGATGAGGTCATCGAGTTCGAGTACTGGTTCGTCCTCAATGACTCGGTAAATGTCATTGTGATGGATGTCAATGGACCCTGGGATAGAGGAATCGTCCTCGCTGCTGACATGCGCTTTCGCTCCGAACTTCAGGTCATCAAACGCTCATTCTTGGGGCAACTCCTTCGCGAGTCGAGCCGTAAGCCATTCACGGATTATTATTTCAATTATGACCAACAAATGTGGTATTTGACCGGCTATGACGGAGCAAGATTTTTCGATGAGCGTATCCAGCGCCCGGATCTCAGGCTGGGCAGACCGGCGCCAGTCGTAGCACCGTCAACTGAAATCGTACCCAAAAACCAACAATAAGGCACGAGTAGTGGGAAAGAGTCGAGCAGAGACGCGTAGGGAAGAGCGCAAAAACCGAAAGGCTGGTCGCCAGTCCAGCAAAGGAGACGTCGACAAGGCAGGAAAGGAATCGGGCGCATCCGCTCCCAAAAAGGGGAAGATCAGAGAATGGCTCGATGCCATGGTATTTGCTGTCGTCGTGATGGTAATCCTGCGCACACTGTTCTTTGATCTGTTTCAGATTCCCACACCCTCGATGGAAAAAAATCTCCTGGTGGGTGACTATCTGTTCGTTTCGAAGGTGCATTACGGAACGCGCACGCCTATGACGCTCGGAATTCCGTTCACCCCCATATATCTGAAAGGACTTACGCTTCCCCACATGCGCATTCCCGGTTTCTCCAGCGTGAAACGCGGCGATGCGATAGTGTTCAACTGGCCTAAAGATCAAGTTGATGTGATTGAGCGGCGGATGCACTACATCAAGAGAGTGGTGGGCCTGCCAGGAGAGACCGTTCAGGTCGTCGACAAGCAAGTGGTCGTCGATGGAGAGGGCCAGAAGTTGATGGCAGGAATGCAGCAGTACTGGGAGGTTCACAAATCTGACCCACGAATTCAATTGAATCGTTCTGCGCTGGATGAGCTTGGTATATCGGAGGTCATTCAGACTTCAAATCAGTCCATTGTCCAACTTATCGCGACCGAGCTCGCGGCAGAGACTGTTGCAGCTTGGCCGTGGGTTGAGAGCGTAAACCCGGCAGTTGCTCCTTACAGCCGGGGTTATGACGCTGCTATGTATCCACCTGGCCAGGGGTGGACGCCCGATAATTATGGGCCCGTTACCATTCCAAAGGCGGGAGTCTCGATTGAGCTGACGAGTGAAAGTTGGCGCATTTACGAAACGGTAATGACCAGATATGAAGGACATGTAGCTCAAATGACCGGTGATGGTACGTTCATGATTGATGGCCAACCGGCCACTCATTATACCTTCGAGCAGGACTATTACTGGGTCATGGGGGACAACAGGGACAATTCGGAGGACAGCCGCTTTTGGGGGTTCGTGCCGATGGATCACGTAGTCGGAAAGGCACTGATGGTCTACTTTTCATGGGACAAGAATTCCATGCTACCCAGGTTCAGAAGACTTTTCTCCAGAATAAAGTAGCTGGCCATTAGGGGCGCGTTCCGCGAATCCTGTCGAAATATTTCTGCTGAGACGTTCCCGGGGGCACGTCGAACGGGTGAGAAGGTAGGACTGTCTGATTGATCTTGGGTACCCGATTCTCTGTTGAGAAGGTCTGCGGACTTCCCGCTGGATCATCTCCAATCACGAGGAAAGTAGTACCAGGACTCGCGATCGTGCCGTGTCCCGAGCGAAATCCGGTTGAGCCTTTCTTCCAGCCATCTGCCCAATTATAGATCCATTGGGCGTCTTCGTCGACGAGCCGAACACAGCCGTGACTCATCGGGCCTCC
>CALBJU010000465.1 GCA_937893205.1 uncultured Bacteroidota bacterium | reverse complement strand
TGTACGCCCTGTTCTTTGGTGATTTGTTGCCCGATACCTCCCTCCTCGTTCCGTCGCTGCTGACGTGGAGAATACTCGGCTACTACATTTTCCTGGTATTCGGAATCAGTCTGTCTACCAGGCACATACAGCGCAGAACCAAGGTCACCAAGGCCTCCTGAAGAGGGTCAAGCCCTGCCGTAGTCATCCTCGAGGCGTTCAATGTCATCTTCGTCACAGACTCCCAACTGGGTCTCGATGATGATCAGGTCCTCACTAGAGACGTTCTGGACTCGATGAATACCTCCAACGGGGATAAAGACGCGGTCTCCAGGTCCAACTGCCGTCACCGAGTCGTCCAGAGTGAATTCGCCCGATCCCGAGACAATCACCCAGTGTTCACTCCTCAGAGCATGCCGCTGGAGCGAAAGACGCTCACCGGGATGCACGATAATGCGTTTGACGCGGTAACCCGATTCATTCAAGTACTCTTCCCAACGACCCCAGGGCCGATCATCCGCGTCCAACCAGTTTTCAGACATGTAATTTCTGTTTCGATTCGCAGAGTGTCGCGGTTCTAGGAAGCAGTTTCTGTCGCAACTGCATCGTCAGCCACCTCACCGTATATCATCAGTCCCCCAAGAAGAATCGCAACTCCCAGAATGAGTGAAGCCCACCACGGAAATCCGAATCCGGAGGGAATCGTACCGACAAACAGCGAGACACCGCCAACGAAGAGTGCATACGGAAGCTGCGTGCGGACGTGATCAATATGATCACATCCTGACGCCATAGACGAGAGAATCGTCGTGTCAGAAATGGGCGAACAGTGATCTCCCCAGACCGACCCAGCCAGGATGCAAGAAATAGTGGAATAGAGGATATAGTAGTATGAAGCATCTGCCATGTCATTCACCTGCATGACTGCCCACGCGAGCGGGACGACCAGCGGAAAGAGAATACCCATGGTGCCCCAACTTGACCCGGTAGCGAACGCGGTCGCCGCGGCGAGAATGAACACGACGGCTGGCACCATGCTCGGACTCAGCGAATCACCCAGAACAGAGACCAGATAGGGCGCGGTGTGGAGGTCTTCCGTTATCGCCGAAAGAGACCACGCCAGAATCAGAATGATCATGGCGAAAAGCATCCCTTTCAGTCCCGCATACCAGGACTCTACAATCTCAGCTATGGTCAGAATGCGTTGCGCGCCAGACAACAAGGCTGCCACCACAACCCCCAGTAGAGACGCCCACATGAGTGCGAGGTACGAATCCGAGGAATTGATTATTTCCTGAATGGTATCGCCACTCCCCGTCGCCCACAGGCCGCCCATCACTCCAAAAATGAGGACCAGGACCGGCAAGACAGCGTTGATGGCCCTGTGAGGAACGCCTTCTTTTGGTGCAGTCTCCTTTCCCGAAATCACCTCCTCATCCACGTTCGCATCCGGTCCAATTACCGCTCCGGTGGTACGAGTTCTGATCTCTGCCTGAAGCATGGGGCCAAAATCGCGACGCGAGAACGCAACGGCGAACACGAAAAATATTGCCAGGATGGGATAGAATGAATAGGGAATCGAGGCCAGGAAAAACGCGTAGGCCGAACCTGATAGTCCATCAATCTTGTCCAGTGCCGTTCCGATCAGCCCAACCTCATATCCGATCCACGTCGTAACAAGAGCCAGACAGGCAACGGGGGCTGCCGTCGAGTCGACGATGTAGGCCAGCTTTTCTCTGGAGATGCGGAGCCGATCCGTCACGCTACGCATCGTGTTTCCAACAACGAGCGAATTAGCGTAGTCGTCAAAAAAGATGGCGAGGCCGAGTGTGCCCGTTGCAGCCTGGCCGCGGCGGGGTGTGCTCGCCCATTTCACGATGTGATTCACCACACCCTGCATGCCACCGTTCTTCGATATGATTCCAACCATACCCCCAATCATCAGGGTGAACAAGATGATCTGGCCGTGTGAAGGGTCCGAAAATGCCTGCTGTACATACACCGCGAAGGAATTCAAGAGGCCCTCAAACGCCCCGGCGATCGAAAATCCGGCGACAGTCATTGCCCCGACCCATATGCCCAGAAAAAGGGCCGGAACGACTCGCTTGAATATCAATGCGATGCCGATGGCCAGAATCGGCGGGAAGATTGACCACCATCCCGCGATACTGCGGGTTTGTTCGGTAAAAACAGGCTGGCCCAGACGGTAGAGCGTTATGCCCTGCATTCCCTTGCCTGCTACCATGACATCTTCAGCCACCCAGGCTCCGACTCCATCATCGTATTCGTCATCATACTCGAATCCGGCAGCCTCGCCAACGCCCTGCACGGTGTACGCGTCCATCGACAACGAATCTCCCTTTACTTCCAGTGTCACCGGGAAACCAATTCCGTCCAGGACTACGCGCGGAATACCGAGGTTTTGCTCCTGTGCCATTGAGGCAAGAGAAAGAAAGCACAGGGTGCCGAGCAGCACCAGACGACGAGATAATTCAGGCATGAGACCTTTCAGCTGGTTCCAAAAATTCGGTCACCGGCATCTCCGAGACCAGGGCGGATATAGGCATTTTCGTCGAGTTCTCGATCAATGACAGCGGTGAAGATGTCCACATCCGGGTGACCCGTCTGAACGAAATCGATCCCTTCAGGGGCAGATACGAGGGTGACCAGAGTGATGTTTTGGGCGCCCAGTTTCTTCAGATGACGTATTGCGCCCGCAGCACTGCCGCCGGTCGCGAGCATGGGATCCACTACAATAACTCGAGCATTTTCGATTCCCGAAGGAATGTTGGAGTAGTAGTCCACTGGTTCGTGGGTCGTTTCATCCCTATACATCCCCAGGTGTCCGACCCGCGCTTCGGGCAGGTAGTGAACGAAACCATCAATCATTCCAAGTCCGGCGCGCATGATGGGGACCACAATCACTTCTTCGTCTACTTCATGTCCCTCTGTCACCTCCATCGGAGTCTGGACATCAACAGTACGCAAGCGAAGTGAGCGGAAGACCTCGTATGCCAAAATCGAAGAAATTTCCCTGATCGTAGAGCGAAACAGCCCGTATGGAGTATCCGCCCGACGCAAGACGGTCAGGTCTCGCTTCAGAATCGGATGCTCAATAACCTGAACGATTCCCATACCTATCGTGATTTAATCTCCCGCCCCTCTATACCGAATCCTTCTTTATCCATGGCTTCCGTACAAAGTAGTCGTCTGTGATCCTCTTCAGAAGTCCGGACAGAAGAATCAATGCAACGACGTTCGGGAGGGTAACGAGCGATAAAGCCACGTCTCCCAGATCCCAGATTGTAGTTACCGCGACGATGGCCCCGAGGAAGTGGAAAATCAGGAATACAAACTTATAGGGTAGGATCGCCTTTCGTCCCCACAGGTAGTTCGCACAACGATCTCCGTAGTAGCTCCAGGAAATGGCCGTGGATACCGCGAACAGGAATACACTGATGAGTACGATGTATTTACCCAACCAACCGAGCCCGATAGGAGCAAGGCCCACTTCGAAGCCAAGGGTTGTGAGCGGCGAACTGTTTCGCCCCGCATCCCCGTATAACGTCGAATATGCTGTCCCATCCGGAGACTCCGCCCGGTCCTCGCTCGGAAACAGAGATCCCGAGAACGGAATCGTCTGGTCTTCATCAGTAAAAAAGCGGTCTACCGAAATATCGTAGAATGCCAGTCGCGGATCTGAATCAGACTCGATTACTGGATAACCGTCGTCTATTTGGAATATTTCAGGATCGGAAACTCCAGAAAAGCTACCCGTGTCGTCGATGTTGACGTATGAAATGTTGCCATCATTGAGAGAGAGTGTTGTGGGCACTTTGGCTTCGAAAACTCCCGTCGAAACGATGACCAAGCCGGTCATCGTACAGATGACAATCGTATCAATAAATGGTTCGAGCAGAGCGACGACGCCTTCCGAAACAGGTTCATCCGTCTTCGCCGCGGAGTGGGCAATGGGGGCCGAGCCCTGTCCGGCTTCGTTTGAAAACAGTCCTCGCTGAACGCCGTATCGAAGGGTGAACAGGAAGATGCCCATTCCGGTACCAGCTACACCTGCCGTGGGATTGAATGCTTCACTAAAGATCGTTCCGAAGGCAGGCAGAATGAGGTCGATATTGATAACGAGCACCACGAGCGCGGCCGCGACGTATACCGTGGCCATGACGGGTGCCAGAATGCTGGTTACCCTGCCGATTCGCTTGATCCCACCTATGATTACCGCACCCACGATTCCGGCTGTGACGAGGCCTGTTATCCAGGTCGCAATCCCGAAGTTATCGGCGACCTGCGTGGCAATCGTGTTGGACTGAATGGCGTTCCCTGTAAAAAAGGAAGTGATCATCAGCATGAATGCGAAAAAAGCTGCAACTGGTTTCCAGTTCCAGCCGAATACATCCTTGATACCGCGTTCGATATAATACATGGGTCCGCCGGCAACAGAGCCGTCCCACTTGGCTCCGCCTTCCATTTGGACGCGGTAGTGTTGGGCCAGCGTTACTTCGCTGTACTTGGTCGCCATACCGAGTATTGCCGTCATCCACATCCAGAACAGAGCCCCGGGGCCACCCCAGTGAATCGCCAGGGCAACTCCCGCGATGTTACCGGTTCCAACGGTCGCCGAGAGCGCGGTCGTCAGTGCCTGGAAGTGCGATACATCACCCGGATCGTTCGGGTCATCGTATTTCCCCGAGGTTACGGCGAAACCATGTCCTAATTTGCGGAACTGAATGAACCCAAGGCGCAGAGTCAAATACGCACCGGCACCCAGGAGTCCAACGACCAGGACGGGTGACAGCCAATAATTTGCAAAGGAGATAAAGTGCTCTAAGGCTTCCATGGATCAGTAACTTGATTGCGAAAGTAGCGTCGACTCTCGTGAGTAGAGATAGGATTTATTCTCGTGCTGCTCGGAATGAATTGAAACTGCTCGTCTGAAATCAACTCCAATCTGTTCGAAAACATCCAGCTCAAAAGGCCGTTTTAAACGAATAGGCGGCAATATAACCCGATGCCCCTCGGTGAGCAAACCACTCTCGGTGGGCTTGAAAAGGGATAGCAAGAAAGCGCCTCAACTGGTGAGAGAGCGCGGATCGACTTCTACGATCCTGCGATTCATCACTGCCAGTGTCCTGGCGGGGAAGTTTCGTACGAGTCGATAATCATGAGTCGCAATGATCACGGTCATACCGGACCGATGCAATCCAATCAGCAATTTTTGGACATCGTCAGCCACGGTCGGATCCAGGTTGCCGGTTGGTTCGTCGGCGAGCATGATATAGGGCTGGTTGATGATTGCCCGTGCTATTACAACGCGCTGCTGCTCACCTCCCGATAGTTCGTGAGGAAATCGCCTCCGTTTATGACTCAGGCCAACCCTCGATAGAACATGAAGCACTCGATTTTTAACCGGTTTGCCACGATTTCCCGTCACGTACTGGGCGAAAGCGACATTTTCAAACACATTTCTGTCCGGCAACAACTGAAAGTCCTGAAAAACCACACCTATCGACCTCCGCAAGTATGGAAGATCAGATGGCTTCATCTTGTCCGATCGGTAATCTGCGACGCGAAGAATACCCGTGTCAGGGAGCAGGTCCATGTACAACAGCTTGAGCAGAGATGTCTTGCCGCTTCCGGTGGGCCCGACCAAATAGATCATTTCACCACGCTCGATTTTCATCGATACGTTTTCCAGTACTGGAACGGGGGCGCCGCCCGCGACAGGGTAGGAAATTGACACGTTGGAAAGTTCAATCACGAGCGATAGGCCGTCTGCTGATTAGGGGCTGACACAACATTACAGGAGTCCCAGGGCGGGCAAGCCAGAAGATGAACCCATAGTTGACTTCCGGCAATCAAAAAAGACACCGAAAAAAAGGCTGTGGCACTCAAAAAAGACTCTGGCAAAATAGACTCTGGCAATCGGAATAATTTACGACGTAGGATGCCTCTCAGATTTCTTTTTCCAGGACCCAATGTATGCGTTCCGATTTATCGTTAGCAGCATCCAGACTGAATCCATCGAAAGTAGCCCGGATCTTAAGGCTGGAATTTTCAACAGCTCCCATTATTTCCGTTCTCGTCCAGGCGCGCTGAATGTGTTTCTCAAAGAAGTGACCCCTCTGAGATGAGATCTCGAATTCAGTCGTGTGCAAACCACTCTTTTCGTCGTAGGTGCTCCTGCGGACGAATTCAACGTCACCAGTCGATCCTGCGTCCTCGAAATACTCCGCGTTATTGATTGAATTCGCGGGAGTACTCTGGTCAAAAAGCACAATTCCACCTTCATTCAGGTGGTGTCCCACACCCTCCAAAAAGCTTGAAACGCCTTCGAGCGTGAGGATGTAGTTGAAGCCATCATACATCAAGAGTACAATGTCGGCGCTCTCTCCAAACCCGTCCCAGCCGGACTCAAAATCTAGCCGTGTTACCTTGTACTGGCCCTTATGAGGTAGAAGACGCTCTCGGGCCATTCGGAGCATATCTGAAGATGCGTCGGTCGCGAGCACGAAAAACTCGGACTGAATGAGTAACTGTTCGGTTAACAGGCCGGTCCCGCAGCCCAGCTCCAGAATGCTCGGATTGGATTTTTCCACCTCATCGCCTATCAGATGCAGAATAAAATCAGCCCAGCTCTCATAGTCCACATGATCCATTGCGACATCGTATACGTCTGCGAGGGCGGTATATGGCTTGACGGACTTCAATAAAGTGCCATTAATTTCGCTCAGGCGCTAGCCCTTCGAGCGGTGATTTCGGCGGCGAGCAAAATTGCCTGATGCAGACTTCCCTCTTCGGCAACCCCGCGACCCGCAATATCGAATGCCGTTCCGTGGTCTGGGGAGGTTCGAACGATGGGTAATCCTGCCGTTACGTTCACTCCCTTTCCGAATGACAGCGTTTTGAAAGGCACCAAGCCCTGATCATGGTACATCGCCACAACACCGTCAAAGGATTTCCATGCAGCTCTGCCGAAGAAGCCATCCGCAGGAAAGGGGCCGCTAACATTGGTGTCGCCGCTGATGGATCGGATCGCAGGAATGATAATGTCTGTCTCTTCTTTGCCGAGAACTCCTCCGTCTCCCGCGTGAGGATTCAGTCCCAGGACGGCGATCCGTGGTTGTTCTATCCCAAAATCTGACCGCAGGGCGTCGGCCATTACAGAGATCGTACTCGCGATGCCAGCCTGGGTAATCTGTGCCCGTACGTCACCCAGTGGAATGTGCGCTGTCACCAGACCCATCCGCAGGCTTCCTGAGACCATCATCATGAGATAAGAATTGGCCTCGCTCCGCTCGGCAATGAACTCAGTATGCCCGGGAAAATCGTATCCAGCTGCTGAAATCGCTTCTTTGGAAATGGGACAGGTCACCATCGCCTGAACCTCTCCGGACAGACACATATCGGTCGCACGTTCTACGCACAGCATCGAGAGCGCGCCTGCGCACGAGTCCAGTTTCCCCGGAGTCAGCTTGAACCCCTTCGGCTCGTCCACCTCAACGAGTAAGTCGTTGTTTCCATTGATATTAAGGAGGGACCCGTAGTATTGTAGTACGCTACGTGAACCGACCGGAATCAACTCCACCTGATCGGTCAGAGCGTCATCACAGAAGCACTTGAGAAATACCTCGGGACCCACGCCGTTCGGATCCCCGATTGAGACGGCAATCCGAGGTCGAGAAGCGAAAGATTGGCCTTCGGCTGAGGACATGGAGGGTCAGATTAAGGTCAGCGTTTTTTCTCTGACAAATCCTGGAGAAAGCGAGTCAACAAACGGACCCCAAATCCACTTCCCCCTGCCTTATGGTATCCCCGTGCCTTGTCCAGAAAGGCCGGTCCAGCGATATCGACATGAATCCATGGATAGTCGACGAAGTGCTCCAAAAACTTCGCCGCTGTGATGGCTCCGCCCCATCGACCTCCGATGTTCTTGAGGTCGGCAACGGTGCTTTTCAACTCCTCGTTGTACTCATCAAACATCGGCATTGGGTGAACCCTGTCGCCAGAGCTGTTGCCAGCCGCCACTATCGCGTCGATGCGCTCCTGAGCACCATCGTCCTCATTCGTCATCGTTGCCGCTACAATTTCGCCCAGGGCGACAACCGCAGACCCGGTGAGAGTTGCTAGCTCAATGACAATTTCGGGGTAGAACGAGGAGGCATACGAGAGAGCATCGGCCAGGATCATTCTGCCTTCGGCATCGGTGTTCAGTACCTCTACTGTCATCCCAGAGTGCATTTTTACTACGTCGCCTGGCACGTAAGCGGTTTGCCCCGGGCGATTGTCGGTCGCCGGTATCAATCCGATCACATACAGAGGCAGCTCAAGCTTGGCGATCGCTTCCATCGTCCCAACGACCGCCGCCGCACCCGCCATGTCTGACTTCATGGAGTCCATGGAATTCTTGGTGGGTTTCAGGGACAGGCCTCCCGTATCGAAGACCACACCTTTCCCTACCAGAACAACCGGCCTGCTGTTACGGACATTCTCCGGATGCCATTCCAGAACGGAAAAAGTCGGAGGGTCCTGGCTCCCACGGTTAACCGCAAGAAGTCCGCCCATACCTTCCTCTTCAATCAGCTCCTTGTTCCAAACGGATACATCGTAGCCGTGTTTTTTTCCTGACTTTTCTATAGCCTTCGAGAGAAGAATGGGTGTTTTATCGTCCGGGGACAAGTTGACCAGGTCTCTGGCCGAGCAGACTGCTTCCGAAACTATTCTACCCCGCTCTGCTCCCCTTCGGACCTGCTTGTCCTGATCTGTAGTCTGAATCACAAGGCGCTGAGCAGGCTCTCCCGTATTATCTTTTGTCCTGTATTGGTTGAATCTGTACGATCCCAGGATGAAACCCTCGACGAGGGCTTGAGCGGTGAGGTCGCTGTTCAAATCAATCGAGGGGACGGCGATTCCCACCGTTTCTGCCTTCACGTGGGTCGCTGCCTCGGCGCCCAGGGCCGAGGCATTTCTTATGCGTTCCGCGTTTACGGAAGAAGACTCCCCAATTCCCACCAGAATGATCCGCTTCGCAGTACCGGATTCAGGATACAGAACCGCAGAATCGCCGGTTTCTCCCTTGACGTCTGTCCGGGCCCGATCGATCACTGTTCCAAAAGCATCGCTCAGCTCCTCGATACCGTCGGTTAGATCCTCCGAAGTGATGGGTACGATCAGCAGATCGACATCCAGCTCGGAGATGGAAATGGTTGATACAGAAACTTTCATGTGTCTTAGTTCTGAACGCCAAGCATGGACAAATAATCGGCGTCTTCATCCGAGATGCCTTCGTCCTGCCCGCTGGTTGTGATGTCTATAAATTTTGAAGCAGCCGCGATCGTCCGTTTGATGGCCGAATCGAGATCAGCTTTGATGAAAGCTCCCGATGCATTGCGATGCCCACCGCCGCCAAAGCTCTGGGCCCACTTGTGAACCTGATAATCTTCTTTCGAGCGAAAACTGACCTTCGTCCCACGCTCGGTTTCCGTGAACATCAGTCCGACTTTAACTCCCTCAATCGAGAGAATGTTGTTCACAAAGCCATCTGATTCTTCTATGGACGCTCCGGAATCTTTCAGGCTCCGTTTGGAGATCACCATGGAGCCGACCAATCCACCAAAATGCAATTGCATTGTCGACAGGACGGTGCTCATCAGCCGAAGTCCTTCAACACTCCTCTTCTCATATACTTCAGCATACATCTGAGCCGGATCCAGATTCCCCCGCTCCACGATATCACCTACCATGCGGTGAAGTGCGGGAGTAACGTTGGAAAATCGAAACGATCCGGTATCGGTCATTATGGCCACATACAGGGGCGCCGCGACGGCTGAGTCGATCCCGTCCAGATCCCAGTCGGCAAATATTTCGTAGAGTAGTTCTGCCGTCGACGAAGCCGACTCGCGGCGCCACATCAGGTCAAACCAGTTCTCGGGATCCGTGTGGTGGTCGATCAGGATTCTGGGCACCGATGCTTCTTTGATCGAGTCTCCTGGCTTCCCAAGGCGCATTTTGTTATTGGTGTCCAGCACGACTATCAGATCTGCCGAGGCGATCATGTCTACGTGTTCGAGGGATCCATCGTATACGATAATCTTCTCTGAACCGGGCAGCCACTCCAGGTTGTAAGGCGATGGGTCCGAGTTGATCATCGAAACCTTCTTCCCCTTGGAGGACAGATAGTTACCAAGAGCCAACTGGGAACCTATAGCATCGCCATCGGGCCGGGTGTGTGTAGTAATCACAACCCGATTTGCCTCTTCAAGCGCAGAAACGATTTCGCCGATCATGTCTTCATAGGTTCGAACAATGGAGCCGCCGTTAAACACGAAGGTGTTGGCATTGTTCGACGCCCTGGACCAAAACAATTCGCGCTTGACAAGAATTCACGGTGACCAGGTAGAGATAAATCGAGCTTGATGTGCTTAGTGCAAGTGCAGCCGGCCTATCATGATGCGGCCCATCAGGGATAGAGACGGCTCGTCTTCCAGGAGCCATCTGTCCGTTCAAAAACGATCCTGTCGTGGAGCCGAAAGGGTCTTCCCTGCCAGAATTCGATTTGGGATGGAAATAAACGGTATCCACCCCAGAACTCGGGTAGAGGTATTTCCCGCCCCTCATATTTCGCTTTAAGATCCTTGGATCTCGACTCCAGTGTCTGCCGCGATTCCAGTTCCGCAGACTGGTCTGAAGCCCAGGCGCCAATCTGGCTGCCTCGGGAACGAGTACGAAAATATGCAGATGATTCCTCTCGGCTGACCCGTTCCACCTGGCCCTCGACCCGAACCTGTCGTTGCAGGATGGGCCAGTGAAAGAGCAGCGATGCGAATGGATTGCTATCAAGCTCAGAAGCCTTGCGGCTGCCGTAATTCGTATAAAAAACGAAGCCTTGCTCATCGAACGATTTTAGAAGAACCATTCGGGAAGAGGGTTTTCCATCGTTCGTCGCCGTCGCCAGCATCATTGATTCGGGAAGCAGGAGGCCCGAATTTTTCGAGCCCTCAAACCAGGCGTCGAACAATTTTAACGGATCTCTCATCGAGTCCGCATCTGGCAAACCGACGGCTATCCCCTTTCCCGAGGTAAGAAGGGCCCGAATGGTGTTGAGGATGCTCATTGGATGGCGACAGCCAGCGTATCGTG
>CALBJU010000464.1 GCA_937893205.1 uncultured Bacteroidota bacterium | reverse complement strand
TCGTGACGTATTTTACTTTTCCATCATCAGATCTCGCGGATCATGAGTGAACAGTTCACACCCATCGCTACCCTCGGAGAATTCGGTCTCATTGATCGAATGGTTGAGCGGCTGGCCGACCTACCCAGATCCGAGGATCTCATCGAAGGAATTGGCGATGACGCCGCAGTCTACCGCGCCGGCGGCGACATGCTACACGTTCTCACGACAGATGCCCTTATCGAAGGGGTCCATTTTGATCGGTCGTTCATCCCGATGCAGTTTCTGGGATTCAAATCGATCTCTGTGAACGTGAGCGATGTCGCGGCGATGAATGCCACTCCGCTCTACGCCACGGTTTCGATCGGAATGCCCCGCAATCTATCGGTCGAAATGATCGACGGTCTGTATGACGGAATGGCGGAGGCGTGCAAGATGTACAATATGGAATTGGTCGGCGGGGATTCCTCCACATCGCACGCTCTGTATATCTCAATAAGCATTGTCGGCCAGGTCCACGAACGTGATGTTGTGTTCAGACGTGGCGCGAGTGTGGGCGACTATCTGTGCGTGACGGGGGACGTCGGAGGTGCCTACGCTGGGTTGAAAGTTCTGCTTGATCAGCGTCAGGCCCAGATCGATCTCGGCGATGACTATGAACCAGAACTCGATGCACACCAATATGTTATCAGGCGCCAGCTTCGTCCTACTGCTCGAATCGATATGGTAGAAGCGTTTCGCGGTGCCGGGATAAAGCCAACTTCGATGATAGATGTGTCCGACGGAATAGCCTCCGAAGTAAATCATATTGCAAGGCGAAGTGGGGTTGGCGCCACTGTTCGAATTCCCGCATTACCGTTCGATCCCGAAACGCGCGCTGTCGCCGATCAATATCTGGATGAAATTGATGCCTACGCGTTGTTCGGCGGCGAAGACTACGAGCTGCTGTTCACGATTAACCCCGAGGACGTCGACAAAGTGGACGCACTTCAAGGTTGCTCGGTGATTGGCAACATCGAGGAGTCGTCCAAGGGAGTGCGTGCCATGAGTCCGGAAACCGGCTTGATGCCGCTTCACCCGACCGGGTATCAGCATTTTGAGCCCGGAGAGGAGCCGCCCGAATTCAATATTTCGGTCGACGAAGACTAACATCCATCCGGGTGTTTGAGCCTGTTGAGGCGACGATTGCCATGTCTCAGGTCGGCAACTTCACCATGTGGAGGCGGTCTAAACATGCACACACCGGTGATTTTAATGCGTTTTCTCTGCTCCCTGGTAGTATTGTTGATCTACCTGGCTCCTCCCGTTAGCGCACAGGATGCTCCACCACCGCAGCCGAGCTCCGAACAGAACCAGGCCTCAGTCGTCCTGCCACCGGAAATGGATCGGGTGCTTCGGGACTACGAAACAGGTTGGCGAAATCGCGACTCCGACACCCTCGCTGAATTGTTCACCCCAGACGGTTTTATACTGAGACCCAGCCACTCGCCAGTGCGGGGCCGTGATGCCATCGCGGAGGCCTATCGAAATTCTGGAGGCCCAGTTGCCCTGCGTGCCCTCGAATTCTCTCAAGCCGACTCCGTCGGTTATATAATCGGGGGCTATGGGGGCATCGAGGGCGGTCCCGATAGCGGTAAGTTTATTTTGACGCTCAGAAAGTTATCTGACGGCCGATGGTACATATCAGCCGATATGGATAATTCCAACTACTAGGCCAAAGCGCTGTTTACACCATGGGATCACAGGACGATCGCTTGGCTGGATGAATCTGCGAGGAGGTATGGCGCAACGAAAAGGTCTAGAACCCTACGTCATACGAGCAGATCATGGTCGCTTCATTCCAGTTATCCAGCCAGGCCTGACG
>CALBJU010000463.1 GCA_937893205.1 uncultured Bacteroidota bacterium | reverse complement strand
TTTAAAGGCTCCTAATTCGTCGAGCTTTCCCTCAGGCTGCATCAATTCAACCAAGATTTGATTTGATTATCAGGTGTCATAATCCCCTTCCGTCAATGCGCCGGCTTCCTCGGCGACCACAGGAATTAGCGCATATGATAAGGCGAAATAGGCTGCCCAATGTGGTGTGTTTTTGATAAGATTCAGCTCCCACCATTTCGGCCTAAATGCTACGATGATCGGCCCGCTTCAACCGTCATGCGATTGACGACTCGCACAATTCTTTCAGCGGCGTCAGACACCTCATCCATGGTAGTATTGGGCCCGAAAGAAAGTCTCAACGAACCAGTCGCCAGTCCGTCAGGTACACCGATCGCATCCAGAACATGGCTCTGCTTGAGGGTTCCGGAGCTGCAGGCCGATCCTGCGGATGCATAGACCCCTTCGATGTCCAATCCAAGAATCAACATCTCGCCATCCACTCCCACCCCGTCTCCCGACAAGAGGAGGAGATTCAAAATGTGCGGTGCACCGAGTTCAGGATTAGAATTGAACCGAACTCGTTCCTTTAGCTCGCCTGAGAGCTGATCAATCAAGAGATCTCTGAGCTCCGTTGTGTGTCTAACAAACTCAACTCGGGTCTCGCTTGCGATTTTCAGAGCATGAGTAAATCCAACGATCGAAGCCACATTCTCTGTTCCTGCCCGTCTGTCTTGCTCCTGTCCTCCCCCCCGAATCAAAGGTTCGAATGGCGCTCCTGCCCTCACAAAAAGGACTCCAGTCCCCTTAGGACCACCAATCTTGTGTCCGGAAAGCGAGAGATAATCAACCTGGCTGCATATTTCTCGCAGGTCCATAAACCGGGCTGCCTGAACAGCGTCGGTGTGCAACAGGAGTTCGTGCGCTCGAAGTGTGGGAAGGAGTTCCTCGAGCGGGCTGATAACTCCTAATTCGTTGTTTACCAGCATGAAGCTCGCCAGCTCGAAAGAGTGAAGATCTTCATTTCGTACGATATCTGCGGTAATCTGACCCCACTCATTCGGTGAAAGCAATCTATGTGACTTCAGTTGCTTTACGGGCTCGAGTATCGCCTCGTGTTCAACTTTCGACGAAATCACCCCCAGCCGCTCGGGAGTCGAAAATGTAGCGATGACGGTATTGTTCGATTCACTGCCCCCAGAAGTAAATATTATCTCTGCAGAGCCTACTCCGAGCAACTCTGCAACGTCGGCACGGCATTTGTCAATCGTATGTCGCGCTTGCCGTCCTGACGTATAAACGGCAGAAGGATTCCCGTATTCCAGGCCCAAGTAGGGTAGCATCACGTCCAACACCTGCTTGAGCACCGGCGACGTTGCTGCGTGGTCCAGATAAATTGGAGGAGGTGACGGCATGATTCAAAAACCAGATCTACTGCTCTATTCCGAGTTGTGGGGCGATCCCTGGCGCACACGCGTGCATCGCCAGGGTTACGAAGCCGGTCTAATTGACTCTGTAGCACTCAGAATACGCCTGAAATGCCATTGAGCGTCGAAAGATTCTCACCCGCCGAAGCCCGGGCAACAATCTCACTTTATCAAGAAACGTTCGGTGGGCTGATTCATTTGACGGGTCACACTACCTGATCCTGGAATCAGCCAGGTTCAGTTTCGGTCAAGCGCAGCTACCTGGAACACCTCTCATCTGGCTGCGAACCCTCAACTCCAAGTCGGAAATGGATAAACTGATCATACGGGGCGGCAACCTGCTAGAGGGATCTCTTCTCGTCAGCGGATCAAAAAATACAGCGTTGCCGCTGATGGCAGCCGCACTCCTTACAGATGGTCCCGTAACCATTTCCAACATTCCTTCTCTTCGTGATATCACTACGTTCAGCAGGGTCATTGAGGTCACTGGTACGAGCGTGGTCAGAGGAAGCGATGGGCATGATATTACGATTGACGCCTCATCATTTGACCGCGCTGAGGCTCCCTATGAACTCGTGAAGAGGATGAGGGCATCTTTCTATATGCTTGGTGCCCTTCTGGGAAGGGTTGGCCATGCGCGAGTCTCACTACCCGGAGGATGTGCCTGGGGACCCCGACCCGTCGATCTTCATATCGAAGGACTTCGCGCGCTTGGCGCTGAAATCGAACTGGATAAGGGCTACGTCGTGGCCTCGGCTGCGGGCGGAAGATTGCGTGGTGGTCGGGTCAGCTTCAATCCATCTTCCGTGGGAGCAACGATTAATGTTCTATTGGGCGCAGTTTTAGCCAAAGGGGCTTCTGTTCTTGAAAACGCTGCGATCGAGCCCGATGTCGTCCACTTTTGCGACATGCTAAAAAAAATGGGTGCTTCCATCGAGGGAATTGGCACCAGGACGCTGCATATTCAAGGCGTGGACCGGCTCGAGCCGGTCGAGTTTGAGAACTGCCCTGATCGAATTGAGCTGGGGACGTTCATGATTGCTGCCGCAATCTCTGGAAATCCCGACAAACCCGTGACCATTCTCGGGACGAAGCACGAAGAGTTGGGTGACTCGTTTCTGGAATCCTTCGTTCGAACCGGAGCACAGCTTGAAATACACGACGACCATATTCTCGTGACGGCTCCCGAAGAATTGAGGCCAGTGAGCATAAAGACC
>CALBJU010000462.1 GCA_937893205.1 uncultured Bacteroidota bacterium | reverse complement strand
GTCGGTCATTCATCCGGGGCAATCTTCTTGCTCTCGTACGTACTCGGAGGCCCGGTCGATCTAATCGATGTCAGCATAAATGACACCTATACCTTCAAGGCCATTTCCGTAACGGGAGGTTCAACGCTACGAAAAGGGATCGTCGATTTCAAAGAAAATACGCCTGCCACATTGCCATCTGTGTTACACATCCAGGGCGAGCAGGATGCGGGGCTGTGGTTTAACGGTCAGGAAAAGGGTAAGCGTGGTATCAGCTTCCTGGAATTCGCCTCGATCGAAAACGGGTCAACAATTATTAACGGATTAAGAGACACAATTCACGGGCTGACGTACTCAGCGTGGGACGAAAATACCTCCTCAAATCCAAGTACCCTGGAAAGATGGGCTGCGCATCTCGATCTCGAGTATTCAGGATACGAGGAATATTCCCAATATTTCATCTATAACTTCGCCCCGCTGACGACTTCAGAGAACGTGCTCGTCGGCGTGAGGATCAAAGATTGCGGGCACAGCCTTACCGCGGATCAATATCAGTCTGATTTCTTCCGAATATTCTCACAGCAAAATGGCGCATTGTCGGCGTACGACAGCGCGATATCTCGAGACACGGCAATGAAGCTATGTTGATATCAGCGATTATCTGCGCGTCCAATTACACAGCTCGCACTCCGGTAGATCCAGAACACGCCTACTCGCTGCTCCTTAGCAGTAGAATCTCCGCCTTCAAAGCTTCGTAGGCAGTTCGCTGCTCAATGGACAGCTCTTTGCGCAGAAGATCATCGTGCTCGTAGGGGTCGGCGTGCAGATCGTAGAATTCTTCCCGGCCCTCAAATCGCAGAAGTTTATAGCGCGCTCCTCGCATAGCGTAGTCTGCCGTCTCGACACCGTCGAAACCACCGAAGAATTCGTCCGCGTATAGCCAGTCACGGCGTGACGGTGCATCAGGATTCGACAGCGCCGCGAAAAAACTAACCGAGTCGTGCCTGACCTCGTCCGGCACTGCCTCGTCAGGATCGACCCCAGCCATCTCCATGATCGTCGCGAATAAATCCGTCGAATTCACGAGCGCCTCCGAAACACCGCCGCGCTCAATGCCCGGACCCGTAATGATCAGTGGCACATTGACGCCGCCCTCGTATATGGTCCCCTTCGCGAAACCGTGCCGGAACGGTGCGCTGACGACCGGATCATAGGTACCGTTATCGCCCATGAATATCACGTAGGTATTTTCGCGAACCTCTGGGTCGAGTGTCGCCAACAGGCGGTCTATCTCCGTATCCATAGCTTCCATCATCGCGGCAAACGATGCCTGCCAGTTTTCTTGAGGCATTTCGCTGGGATCAATATCCGAGTAATCGGATTGCCGGTGTTCCTCTGGCGGTAAATGCAGCGGCGTGTGCCCCAGATTGAAGGCAAACCAAAGAAACCAGGGGTTCTCACCCTGCTCGTCCAACCAGGCGATAGCGTCATCGACCTTATCGGTGGGCGTGTACCCGACCTTGCCGATCACCTCACCATTGACGACTTTGTTCCAGGCGAAATAGGATTCCGGGCCACCGCCCATCAGCCCGGCGAAATGATCGAAGCCCGCCAGATTCGGATGATCTGCCCAACCGTTACCGGCGCCCGCCAGATGCCATTTACCAATGGCCGCTGTCGAATATCCGAGATCAGGGTTGGTTTTCAAGGCCATGGGCAAAGTAAATTCATCCGGCAACAGAAAGGGTCGTGGCAGCGCTCGGTCCGTGGCCGAGGCAGCATTTGGCGCGCCTCTCGACTCGGCAGGTGCCCAAGCTGGTATTTCGGGTGGGGCCGGCATCTCGGCATTCCCAACGGGGCGACCGATACCGGTCCTAAAGCCATAACGGCCGGTCATGAGTGTCGCGCGGGTGGGCGAACAAACCGGTTGCGCCCAGAAATTATTAAACCGGACGCCTTCCCGGGCCAGTTCGTCGAGTGCGGACGTCTTCGGCGGGTTCTGTCCCAGGCCGTAGGAAGCCAACGTCTCTACGCCCATGTCATCGCCGATAATCAGTAGGATATTCGGGACGGGGTTGGCAACGCCTGGCCCGCTAACAGTTTGACGTTGGCCGGACTCGGCGGCGACCGCCTCGACCTCGCGCCAGACCCGCAGCAGATTGCCGCCCCACAGTTTCTCGATGTCGTCCTGGCTATAGCCCCTCTTCAGGAGCTCTTGTGTAACGTTGATAGTTTCGCTGGCGTCGAACCAGTCGATAATGCCGCCGCCACCACCGAAGTCCGAGCTCAGCCCCACGTGATCGATGCCGATCAGGTCGACCGCATGGTCCACATGATCGATGAAATCACCGACATCGGCGTAGCCGATCTCACGAAGGCGCGCCATGATCTTGCCGCGATCAACGGCGGAGAGCGACATTGCATGACCAAGTCGCTCCAGCCCGAAATCCGCCAGTATCTCAGCGGCCGCTTCCTGTTGCGCAGGCGTTAACAATTTGACGAATTCAGCGAGGGCCACGGTTTGCATGACCCCGCCGCTATCCTTGAGCGCGAGGAGTGTCTCGTCGTCCATATTGCGGAAATGGTCCCTGATTGCGGTTGTGTTGGAGTGGGATGCAATAACAGGTGCGCGGGAGAGTCGTATCGCGTCGAGCGCCGCAGCCTTTGAGATGTGGGAGACATCAACCATGATACCGAGCCGATTCATTTCGGCAATGACTCGTTCTCCGAACGCGCTGATCCCATCATGCTCCGATTCTTCATCCCCGAACTCGGAACGCGGCCGAGAGGAATCGGAGATGTCGTTATGACCACCGTGCGACAACGTGATGTAGCGGGCGCCAAGTTCGTGGTAACGCTCGAGGAGCGAGAGATCAGTACCAATGACGTACCCGTTTTCAATGCCGATGGCAGCGACGAGCTTGCCGGTAGCGCGGATGCGTTCGACGTCGTCAGCGGAGTAGGCCAACTCGATGAGATCCGGATACATCTCATCCGTCATGCGGTGGATTGCATCGAACTTCGTCATTGCATCGGTTTTCGCTTGCGCGTAGTTCTCCGGCGTCCGTTCGTTCTGACCCACAAAAACAATAAAAAACGCGGCGTCGAGGCCACCCGTACGCATATTTTCGAGATTGACCTGGCTAACACTGTTCAGCGGGTCGACCGACTCGGTCGCGAAGTCGAGTGGGATATCGACGTGAGTGTCGATGGTGATCACCGAGTCGTGAATAGCCTCGGCGGTGGCGCGGAGATCGGCCTCAGACATCCGAGTGGGATCTGTGTTGTCGCACCCAATCATCCCTAGTACGAGGATTACGCACAATGGTGTTAATAGTAGTTTCATTATTGATTGTTTCCTTATTCGCACTGTCATCCTACGATTCCTCCAACCTGTCCTTGCGCTATAGAGATGCACAATAGTTGCTGGTATCAGCAAAGCTTCATCGCCGTGTCTCTGGATATCGCGCTGTCGTACTCCGACTATGTGCCATTTTGCTGTGAGAATATTCGGAAGAAATCAGATTGATATTGCCCCGCCCTAAGACCATGCCCGCAATCTTTAATCCTCATGCCGACAAGCACCTTCTCTGAAGTCGTTAGCGGCGCGAAGTTATAGATGTAATATTGGGAATATTCCTCGTATCCTGTGTATTCGAGATTGAGATGCTCAGCCCATTTTTGCAGGGAACTTGGATTTGAGGGGGTATTTTCGTCCCACGCAGAATACCTACGCCCGTGAATTGTGTCTCGTAATCCGTTAATAATTGTTGACCCCTTAGTCATGTCATGCCATGAAATCGCATTACAGTTGTGATTCCACCCAGTCGCCTATCTTGTCCTCAAGCATCGATAACGGCATCGGGCCATCCATCAGCACCTGGGTGTGGAATGCTTTGACGTCAAATTGGTCTCCCAAACGCGCCTCCGCGTCATCGCGCAGTTCACGGATCTTGAGCTGACCAATCTTGTATGCCAGGACCTGACCCGGTACGGCTATAATCCGGTCGACTTCAGAAACCGCACGCGCTTCTGATACCGCCGAATTCGCGTACATGAAGTCGAGCACATCCTGTCGCGTCCACTTTTTTGCGTGCAGGCCAGTATCAACAACCAGGCGAATAGCGCGCCAGAGCTCGCCGTTCAAGGCACCAAAATATTGATACGGCTCGGTATAGACGCCAATTTCCTTGCCCAGAGTCTCGGCATAGAGACCCCAGCCTTCGGTGAATACCACAGAGCCGCCGTAGCGGCGGAAGCTTGGCAGGGCCGCATTTTCTACCTGGAGGGAGCGCTGGAAATGGTGGCCGGGAATCGCCTCGTG
>CALBJU010000461.1 GCA_937893205.1 uncultured Bacteroidota bacterium | reverse complement strand
TGGAACTGAAGGAGCACCTCTCTCCTACCAGGAAAAACGGTCTCGATTCGATGATTAAACAGATAAGGCTGTACGCAGCGGCGATTGCTGCCCAGTCCACAGTAAAACCATGACCATGCAAGAACCATCAAAACTGGAACCCCTAGAAGCTGCAGCCGATGACAGCGGCTCGGGCTCGACACCCTCGGGTCACCTCGTGGAGCCATCTTCCGCCCTCGCCGGTGCAAGCACGAAAAAGAGCAAGCCCAAAACCAAGGGCAAGGGCAAGGGCAAGAAGCTGTCGAAAACGAAGGTCAAAGTGACACAACCTTCGGTGATGACGGACAAGCAGATTGAAGAAGAGGTCATTGAAGCCATCAAGACCGTTTACGACCCGGAAATTCCAGTCAACGTGTACGATCTAGGTCTGATATACGGAATCCAGGTTAATCCAGATCGTACCGTCGTCATATCCATGACGTTGACCACGCCGAACTGTCCCGCAGCAGGATTTCTTCCAGGTCAGGTCGAGATGAGGGTGAGGCATGTCCCCTCCGTAGAGGACGCACGCGTCGACATCACCTTCGAACCACCGTTCACTCCCGACATGATGTCAGACGAAGCGAAGCTCGAACTCGGGTTTTTGTAGTACGCTCGTATTGGTGACCCCGTTGATAGGCGGAGCAACGTGAGCGCTACGAGTGATCCGGGATCATGTACTCGAATCCTGCCAGGACGCCACCCTGCGGATCGGAAATTGCCGCAAATCTTCCTACTTCCGGAATTTTTACGAATGGAAAGAGCAATTTCCCTCCTGAGGATTCTGCCGATGCAATAAACGCGTCGAGATCGCGTACCGTCACATATGCGCCCCAGTGAGGCGGCATCTCCTCTGCAGCAACAGACACCATGCCTCCGATACCTTCTTCGCCAACATTGATTATGTAATAGGCCCCTTGGGGCATTTCAGTTTTCTGGGTAGTCCAGCCAAAGAGATCGCCATAAAACGCTGAAGCGGCCTCTGCATCCGCAACGCGTAGATCGAACCATGAAAACACACCATGAGTGGTGAAACAGTCAGCCCATTCGCGCTGATGCGATTCGTGATCGGGATCATTGTACTTGATCACACTGATGACAGCCCCGAACGGATCTTGAAAGACGCCCATTCGGCCAACCGCCGGAGCATCAAAACCCTCCTGAATTATCGTCGCACCGGCTTCAGCAGCCTGTGACAGTGTTGCATCCACATTGTCTACGGTCACATACAGTCCCCAGTAGACCGGAATACCCTCTGCCATCAACTTCATTATGCCAGCCACAGGTTGCCCTCCAACGTTGCCGACGGTGTATGGGCGAAATCCATTTCCATGGTCTGCGTCTCCCATTCAAACAGCGCGCTGTAGAATGCAGTAGCAGCCTCTGGATCAGAGGTTTGAAGTTCAGCCCACCTGATGGCTCCGTGAGTATTAATTGGTTTCATGACGGCAGTTGTCTGAATAGATGAGGGTCTGTTTAATCGTTTACGTGCCAACCTAAACAATCATCCGACAACCTAAATATGTCACATGTGAGAATTGTCTTCGGCATAAAAAAGTACCCTGCCGGATCAGGTCCGGCAGGGCTCACAATGTCCATTCTCTTCGCACCGAGTTGGCTATAAGGACTGCCGCGGTGGCCGCTCACCAAAAACGTATTCCTTCGGAGGCTCAGTGCCGATGAGGTGCTGCACGAAATAGTCCCAGCGTTTACGCATCCAGTAATTTCTCTGTCTGAATCCATGCCCACTGTTGGGAAACATCAGCAGGTCGAAATCCTTGTTCGCATTCATCAGCTTCTCAACCAGTACGAGCGTGTTGTTGGGAGGAACATTGGTGTCCAGGGTGCCATGTGCAATGAGGAGTTTCCCTTTCAGATTATCGACCTCGAGCTGGGTCGCCTGGTTGTCATAGTTCGTCGAGCCATCTTCATTTTCCTCCAATAGACCTTGCCATTTTTCCCCCCAATCATCCTCATATGTCCTGTTATCATGGTTTCCGGCGCCTGAAACAGCGACATCATAAAAGTCAGGATACCGCATCAGAGCACCGGCCGAAGCAAATCCACCGCCCGAATGGCCCCAGATCCCGACCCGCTCGACATCCATGTAGGAGTGACGGTCCGCGAGCTGTTCAATAGCGGTTATCTGGTCCGGGAGCGTGTTATCTCCCATGTTGCCGTAGTACGTATCGTGAAAGGACTTGGAACGACCAGGCGTGCCCATTCCGTCTACTTCCACAACCACAAAGCCGAGTTCAGCCACGGCCTGTTTGTCGCTTCGCGATGCCCGGAACGAACGCGATCCGACGCTGCCGCTCTGGGGACCCGGATAGATGTAATTCAGGACTGGATATTTTTTCGATTCATTCAGATCGGTGGGCGTGTACATCAGACCGTACACATCTGTAACGCCGTCTCGTCCTTTGACTTTCACAGGAATTGGTGGCTGCCAACCTGTAGCAACCAATGCGGAGATATCAGCTCGTTCCAGCTCGATGATAAACGCACCGCTCAATGACCTCAGGGCAGCGAGGGGAGACACATCTGGCTGAGAGTACGAGTCCACGAAATAGTCCATCGTGGGTGAGTAGGAAATAGAGTGGTGCCCGTACTCGGGAGTAAGTAACGTCAAATCTGAGCCGTCAAAATCGATTCGGTACAGATACAGGAAATAGGGATCGCCATCCTCTCTTCCTGAACCCATGAAATAGATCTGGCGATTATCCTGATCCACCTTTTGAATCGTGCGCACGTTCCAGTCGCCGCTGGTAATTTGATGCTTAAGCTCGCCCGACTGCTGATCGTACAGGTATAGATGTCCCCAGTTGTCGCGTTGCGAGAACCAGATAAATTCGTCAGAGTCCGGAAGGAATCTCCAGTTAAGCCCACCGATACCGGATTCGAAAAACGTGTCCTGATGCTCATGCAGCACATCCGTAACCTCGCCCGTCACAGGATCTGCCGTTCTTAGCCAGGCGTCCTTGTGATCTCTCGAGCTTGATACGAAGGACAACTCAGTCCCGTCCTCACTCCATTCAACGTCCGCCCAGCCACCACGATAGGCCACGTGGTCCGTTATGGTAGAGCGGTGAGCATCTGCAGCCATATTCAGACGGACCGTCGTAGCAGACTCCACGTCCAGAATGACGCGTTCGATTCTGAATATTAAGCTGTCTCCCGGAAGAGGATACTTCCAGGCCTGGAGTTCTGGATGGCCTGTCGCCGCCGAGACGAGGTACATCTCTCCTACTCCGCGTCCGTCATGCTGAAAGGTCGCGATCTTTTTGGAGTCCGGCGACCAGACCAGAACAGGCCGAGCGCTCTTGGTCCAGCCTGCATTATTCGTTCCGTACCCAAAATCTTCAATGCCGTCGAATGTCAACTGGCGCTCGTCTTTAGACTGGGTGTCGCGCACCCACAGGTTATTCTCTCTGATGAATGCCTCCTGGGCGCCATCTGGAGAAGGAACGGTCGTCGACCGAAATCTGGCAAAGCCTGAAAACGCACCTGCCCGACCGCCTCCGCGAGAGGCTTCCTCTGCTGTGCACTGATACCTCGCAATGTCGCAGGTGAACGAGTGGCCATCTCCGGAAAACGTGATCTGATCGTCACCCGCGAATTCGAAAGTGCGAAAAGGAAGATCGTACTCTGAGTAAATCGAATCACTGGCGGCCGACACAGCCCGAGCGAGTCGAGTATGGTCGAAGGCGCGCTCACGAGTACCGCGTTCAGCGTCGACCAAAATAAATTCTGATCCTTGGGAAATGGTGTTGCGATACCACATTCGCGAGTCCGAAATCCAGTTCGGACTAACGCTAGCCTTGAAAATTAAGGGCGAGGTGAATTGGCTTAGAAAACCTTCAGCCTTCGCATAGTCTTCTGCTGTAATCTCTTGTGCGGCAGAAGGTTGAAGTAAAAACAGGAACACAGCCAGAATTGATGCCACTCGGCGGGAAATGGACATGGATTCGCTCTTTGTCAAAAGTGAAACTGAAATCTAGACGTAGCTACACTGGATCGACGAAAGATCTACAGGATTCATTCCATTTTCAACCCAAAACAAGGCCAACCCAAAACTGAGCCAAGACGAAACTAAGCCAATACAAAACCGAGGCAAGACACGACCAGAACGAATCACAATCACTCTTCAAATCTGGGCACGTTTGAAAGTTCATTCGTGTCGTCAGATCGAATGGCCACTCCGGCCGATTCCAACAACTCACCACAACGCTCGACGGCCTTGACGATCCCGTCTGTGGGCTGACCTGACTTGATTCCCCTCACAATATCTGAGACAACATCCGCCCAATCATCTTCCGATACTTTCTCGTTGATTCCAGAGTCTCCGACCACCTCTACGCGGTGCTCGAATAACGACACCAACAAGAGAATACCGGTCCGCTCGCGAGTTCCGAATACTTCGTGTTCCAGAAACGCGCGCAGTGCCCGATTGTGAACCGCGACATCAATGGCAGACTGGGGGATAAATCGTCTTCTGACTACCGGTAAAAAGCGAACCAGCAACACCATCAGACCCGCACCGAGACCAATCATCAATGGAACGCCCAGCGCCCCAATCAATCCGGGTTCGCTCCAACCGTCAGCCTGCATCGTGATAAGTTCGAAGACAGCGAGTCCCAGAAGAACACCAAAAAAAGCTGCCTTCCACTTTACAAACCCATAGTCTGCAGAAGATTTGACTATTACGGGGACGATTTCTCCCGAAGTCCGTGTCTCAGCAGCTTCTACTGCATCCTGGATCCGATTTCGATCCTCATCTGAAAAAAACGTGCTGGCACCCATACGCATCCCTGTTGGTTTGCGCATATACGGCGATAGTCGAAGTCCGGTTCTCACGTGCGCACCTGAAGGAAGATTTTCCTGCGATCCAACGGTGGCAGCGAGCAGGATCGGACTCACCGGAATGCCAGGCCCGGTCGGTTGACAGGTACAGAAAACCGAACCGGGCCAGGCAGATCCAGGTGATTACTTCGAGGAGAACGTCAGGTATCCGTTCTCATTCGTAGCAATTCGAAGTGCGTTCTCATCCGCCTCATAGGTGCGGGCGGCCCGCATTCGGTCGGCGAAGAGCTCGGTCGGTGATTCACCCTGGCAATTCTCTCCAAAGCTCACGCTCGTGATAGAGAGAGTTGCATTATCATCGACCTCGAAGGAGCCCGATATATCTCCACAGGATGCGCTGCCGCTGAACGCTCCATTTTCATCAAATTGAAGATCGACGCTGCGATCCATCACTTGAATGGTCTGCGTCCGATAAAAAACGACGTCCAGCGTCCAGTGCGTTCCGTGCAGGTGACGATGGCGATCATAGTCGTCATCTTCCTCTACAACCAAGAATGCAGCCGGTTGCTATGATTGGAAGAACCAATACAACGAGCAACGCGGCTACCGAGTAGCGATTTGTCAGCTTCATTTCCCTCTATCATGATATGTTTTAAGCTAGTTAATCGCGGACCCCTACACTCCAAGCCGCTGGATGTGGCTTCGGGGTAACTCGTGAATCGGCTCCTGTCCGACATTCGGGTGATTCTCTCTCTCTCATTCTACCAGTAAATTGTACCCATTCACTCAATGGCCTATTTTTCGGCTACATTTGCGATGTAATTTTGTCCTATCGTAGTGTCCCTTCCCGATTCCGTTTCCACTCTCGTTTTTAGACTGACCCTGTATGGCCTATCCCGATGCCGCGTCTTTCGGCGATCTGACTTCTGCACTCAGCGTTATATCGGAGTCCCTCGATCACTTCAATCGTTTTGAAGGACCAGACGATGCAGGTCGAAACCGTGAATCGTGGAAAAAGGCGTTGGACGTGCCCCTGCCCAATGCGGGCCTTGGTCTGGATGCGGTT
>CALBJU010000460.1 GCA_937893205.1 uncultured Bacteroidota bacterium | reverse complement strand
GGAGGAATCACTGAAAAATTGTCGAAGGCATGTTTTCCCCATCGAAGAAATTCATATCGCTCGGCATTACGATCAAACTCGATGATGGCATTCAGACTCAGCGCCTGATCGTTTCCAAAGGAGTCCACCTGTACGGAGTGGTCGATTACAAGGTGGACTGGAACGCGTGGATTGATTTCATCGGGATCGCCGCCCAGCCGTGACATCGCGCTTCGCATAGCGGCGAGGTCCACAATGGCAGGAACGCCAGTAAAGTCCTGCAACAACACGCGCGAAGGCAGGAACGGAATTTCTACTTTCGCCGGATTCTTCGGATCATAATTGGCGAGCTTCTCCACATCGGCTTTTTCAATAAGAAAGCCATCGCAGTTTCGAAGGGCGCACTCCAGAAGAACTTTGATTGAGAAGGGCAATCGGTCGATGCCCGGATAGCCCTGATCGCGCAGGGCGGAGAGGCTGTATAAATATCCTGTTCCAGATCCTGTATCGAACGTCTGGCGGGTTGAGAAAAGGTCGTTATTGTTGTCGGGAGCGTTGCTCATGACGATTATCGGTTGGACCCCGAAAGGCCGGTTGAACGAACCTTAAAGATACCGAATTTGTGAAACTCTAATTTTCGTAAAATCGACCATTAGAGGCTCAAAACGGTGATTCTGGTGAATAACGAATGAAGCACCAGACCCCGCCCCGAATCAGATGTGGTCCTCTGGATGAGGAACTACTGCGCGCCCCTTCCGGGCCGAAGCCGAGCGCAGCGAGGCTCAATCCCCTTAGCTCCACGAAGAAGTGAAATGGAGATCAGTCCATCTACAATCCGAACCGCAGTGAAATATTGACTGTACGGGGGGCTGCTGGCGCGAATTCGTCTCCTCTGAATCGGTTGTAGGTCGCTCGCTCAGCGTACAGTTCGTCCGTCAGATTCCCAACACGACTCAGAATCGCGATTTTATCGGTGATATTGATAGAAGCACGTAAGTTGAAAACATCGTGCCCATCATACTTTGACGTGTTTGAAGGATCCATCCAGTAGCTGCCCAATCTGTTCCACTCGATTGCAATAGAAGCTCCCTCAAGGACAGAGAATCGGTAGGATACCTCCGCATTCAGAATCACCCGTGGAGCCACTTCCATCTCGTTGCCAGAGAGATCATCGCCGAGCTGGGTTTCCCATAGCTCGTAGGTATGTAGAGCATACGAATATGCAGTGGTAAGCGTGAGAGCATTGGTAGGGGTCAGCATCAATCCGAGCTCGATACCATTGTGACTGGTCTCACCGGTGTTGACGCTTCCTCGCGATCCATCCTCAAAAACGAACGCTACAATGTCGTCCTTTTTCGACATGGTGAATGCCGTCGCCTCAAACTGAAGGCCGTCACTCACGCGTCCGCGGATTCCTATTTCAAAATTATCCACTTTTACGGGTTCGAGGTCTATGGAATTGACGGAGGGACCCTGACGGAATAATTGTCTCTCTGAAGGGACACGAAACGCGTGTCGATACGAAATAAAGGCGTTCAGATCGCTCGTCAACTGAAAAGTGACACCCAGTTTCGGGCTCGGGTGTGAATAATGACGCGTATTCGAGGCGGGGCGCCGATGTGTGCCGGTAACTTCCTCTGTCAGCTTATTCCGATAATCATATGCGATGATATCTATTCTCAGGCCTGCACTTATCCGAACACCCGGAGCAGGGCTCATTTCGAGGTGAACAAAGGGAGAGGACTGCTGATACGTTACATCGTAATCGTACTGAGCTTCCTCAACGGCATAACTCGTGTAGATCTTGCCGTCTCGAGTGGGTTCGATTTCCGTTTCCGTGCGTTCTCCCGGGCTGTAATCAAGGTCTGCGCCGGTGACGATTCTAGAGTCGAATCGTTCGAAATCTTTGCGATATTTCAACTGAACTCCGACGGAATAATTCTGTGACTCCCAGAGCGCCGGATCGAACGAAAGCGCCCAATTGGGCAACAGATCCATGGAGCTGAATCGGGCGAAGGGCGTGATGCTCAATAGAGAGGAAGGATAGTACCGTTCGAAGGCAGAAGAGAGCCGATAAGACCTCACCTCCCGATAGGAGACGGGTGTATAATTAGTCGTCGCATCATCACGAAAATCACTTTCTGAGATAGCGGACGCGCCAGCCGGCTCCTGGTCAATATTCGAGAATGCGATCACCGACTTCAAAAACGTTCTCGAACCGAGCTGACGATCCCAACGCATGGTCACACTCTGTCTCGAGTACTCAGTCGCGTCTCGCCACCCTTTGGAATCGGTGATATTGACATCCGCGCGGAAGCCGTTAATTCCGCGGGTCGTGCCGCCCGTGAGAAGCACTCTCCTGAATCCGTATGAGCCGCCCTGGATCGTGCCACCCACTTTTGTTGTCGCCGGTACCTGCCCGGATGTAACGCTGATCACTCCTCCAATCGCATCACTTCCATACAGTGCGGTGCCGGGGCCCTTTATGATCTCAATGGCATCCGCCTGTGGAATGTTTATTTCGTAGAGCGCATTTGGGTTGAAAAAGCCCGTCGAACGCGTCGGAATGCCGTTTTCAAGAAACAGGTAGACTGGAGAGAGGGAGAGAGGCTGCCGAATGGCCGTCATGTGACCCTCTCCTTCAGTGACATTCACCCACACGCCTGGAATTTTACTCATTATTTGAGACGGATGCGTCGGATTTATGTCTGCTATCGTTTCTGAATCTATTCTGCCGATTGACGCGGCGATATCCGCGATCGATTGTTGTTCTCGTGTTGCGGACACGACGATTCCCTGCAGGCGAATTGGTTTTTCGACGAGGCGCAACGAGATCGAGAGCACCTGATCAGATGAAACAGATACTTCTCGCTCCAGGGTTACGAAGCCGACGAACTTGGCTATCAGATTGTCCCTGCCGACTGGGGCGTTCGATATTTTATAGCGACCATCCACGCCCGAAACAGCGCCTCGCCGGCTGACTTCGAGAAATATTTGGACACCCGGGAGTGGACTACCGGACTTGCTGTCCACTACTTGTCCTTCAATTGAGCCGGTCCGCTGAACCGGAACCTGGGCCTGGCTCGATGCAAGGCTGCAGGAGAAAAAAATCCCAAAGACGATGAAGAATGAAAGTGAACGATTGTAAATGATCAACGTCTTCATGCAAGTAATATTTGGTGAGTTTGGCAAAGCCCTACGGTAACACAGCCCAGATGCGAACCTGTCCGCCAGATCCTCCCTCCAATTTGATCGGCGCCACAATCAGATAGGCGCCCACCGCGGGAAGCAGGTCCACGTTCGCAACATTTTCCAGGTGATATTTCCCTGAGCCATTAATTATTCCGTGGGCCACAAAGTCTCTCGACATTCCGTAGTCGATACTCATGTTGTCAATTCCAACGCCTCGAATGGAGCGCATCTCGATGAGAAAACGAGCCGACTCCTCAGAAAATCCGGGAAAGTGCATGCGCCCGTCTTGATCTGAGTTCCTGTAAGCGGTGACATCCTCCCACTTGGATCCCCATCCTGTATTCAGCAGCACGATTGCTCCATCCGGTATTTCTCCGTTGATGTCTTCCCAATTCTGGAGGTCCTCTACAGTGAGCAGATAATCTGGATTTTGTATCGTCTGTTCGGAGATGTCAACTACGACCGCCGGCCCAAACAGATCTTCCGCGGTCAACTCATCTACTGTGGGCAGATGGTCCCCGCCGTGAATGGGTGCGTCCAGATGCGTTCCAAAGTGCTCC
This sequence comes from uncultured Bacteroidota bacterium, assembly GCA_937893205.1. Taxonomy (GTDB): domain Bacteria; phylum Bacteroidota; class Rhodothermia; order Rhodothermales; family UBA10348; genus CALBJU01. The sequence goes on along the minus strand of CALBJU010000460.1, from coordinate 7,655 downwards.
GGGACAGAATACCGGCCCATAATGGCCTTTCCGGAAGGATGGGAAGCGACTGTTTCGTACACAAAAGGAGTGGAGTCGCCCGCCCAGAACGGGGCTGTCATGCTGACGGTGTGTGTCATGTCAACCAGCTCATGGTTGCTCAGGCGGTCGAAAGTCAGCGCGCCAGTCGTATTTTCCGATTAGCACCCCATTCCTAGGCTGGTGAGGACAATTATTGAGGCAAGTGTGGATCTGGATGGAGACATTGAAGTAGGTTCGCGTTATGTCATGGAATGTGTGATAATAAGACCGACGGATTGAGATGATCAGCAGAAGGGTACATTTTATTCTGGTGCTCCCAGTGGCGTTTGCTATGGCGGCCTGTACGGGAGGCGAGCCTTCAACGGCCGAAAGTGAGTCGTCCGGAATTTCGGTGGAAATATTCGCTCCAGGACATGTCAATTCGACCTGGCCCGAATTTGGGATAGCTTTTTCCGTGACGGGAGATACGGTCTACTATAATCGCACGAACGTGAACCGGACCGGCCTGGCCATCATGCGCTCCATTCGGACGGACGGGGAGTGGAAGATCCCCGAAGTGGCTCCATTTTCGGGGGAGTTTTTTGACATACTGCCGTTTGTGGCACCGGATGGATCGATATTTTTCAGTTCGAGGCGAATCAATCCAGACACAAAGGCAGAATCGCTGGACAACATGTTGTACCTGGCCAATGGCTCCGTCATGCGATTGCCGGGCTTGCTAAATTCGGACAGCACCGAATCCTTCGTCTCCGTGACGCTGGATGGATCAATTGTATTTGAGTCTAATCGCAGTGGGGCCAATCAGATGCTAATTTCCCGAATGGAAAATGGCGCACGACTCGATCCTGAACCGATTCTGATTCCGGGAGTGCGCGAACCTGGAAACCCGTTGATCGCGGAGGATGGTTCAATGATCGTATTTGTCGATGCGGCGGGCGAGAGCTCCAATCTTCACTTCAGCTGTAAAGTTGAAGGGGGGTGGTCGATATCGGAGAGGCTACCCGGACCTATTAATTCGTCGTACGACGATTTCGCTCCATCCCGGGACAGAGATGGATTCCTGTATTTCAGTTCTCAGCGACCGGGCATGGTCCAGGTCGTAGATGAAAGGCAAGAAGGATCTCGACCGTCAGATATCTACAAGTCCAGTCTGAATCTTGCAACCCTGTGCGCGGCCTCCGAACAAGCGAGTTCATAGCTCACGAGCTTCCTTCTCATGAACTCAGATCAGGCGTCTGACCCTGGCTCTACGAGCGGAATCAGTCCACGCTGCAGCGCATACCGAATAATTTCCGAGTGGTGATGGAAGCCAAGTTTTTTCATCATGTTCGAACGATGTTTTTCTACCGTGCGCACACTGATGAACAGGAGGTCCTTGATCTCAGAAGCAGATCTTCCTTCGGCCACCAATTGCAGAATTTCTCTCTCACGCCCGGTCAGCGAATCGTATAGATCAACGGCGTCTCCTGCGTCAGAAATATACTGGGAGACGGACGACCTGAAATAGGTACCTCCGTTCAACACGGTATCGATCGCAGTTGCCAGAACCTGGACATCCGAGTTTTTAAGCAGGTAGCCGCGAGCGCCGTAGCGGATAGCTCGGGTTACGTAAGCAGGGCCGGCGTGCATTGACAGGACGATGATGGCGACGAGAGGGTGATCACGATGCACCCGTCTGATGACTTCGAGGCCATCCAACTCGGGGATACGGAGATCGATGAGTAAAACGTCAGGCTTCAACCGGTTTACAGAGGCAACGGCTTCGACACCGGTCTTGCATTCATCGATTACTTCGTGGTGTGTGTGGCGCTCGATATAGGCGCGAACACCTTCGCGGACAAACGGATGGCCCTCGGTAATACAGATTGTTGCCATGACGTGAGACTGGGTTGGATAAATAGTTCTCTCCTTACACGTAACAACGAAAAAATCCTGTCGATCACGACATCATAGGCAGAGACTGCGTCAGTTAATACACGAAATAATATTCCGCTACGCTAATCATTGCATACTAATACGTAAATATGCGTAGTCAATTACGCCATATTTCCACCTTAGTTTTAGAAATCGAAATGGCGATACCTAAGTCGTTGGGTCGCACTCCAGTCCGCTAAGCTACGCAGGGCCTGGAAATTCATGACGCACCCGGTAACAGATATGAAGCGAGGATGACCTCATCAATCCTAGGGCGCGAATATTGTTACCGGGTGCTGTATTTTTGGAGCTAGTCGTTTTGAGTGGCCGCGCGTACATTTCGGGTCTTCCCTTATTTAACCCACCCCGAAATGCGACGCCTTCTTTCACTTCTGGTAATTGTTCTTTTCTGTGCACCTGTATTTTCTCAGGACACCACTGACTTTCCCGACGGATCAGATGGAGAAGGTCCATTTGATCGACTGGTAATACGAGGCGCAACAATGATTGAAGGCTCGGGGGCTCCTCCCAGGGGTCCCGTGGATATCGTCATTGTGAACGATCGAATTGTCGAGATCAGAGGAGTCGGGAATCCAGGACTGCCCATCGATCCAGATCAGCGGCCCGCTGCCGGAACGCGAGAGATTGATGCGCATGGTATGTATGTGCTGCCGGGATTCATCGACATGCATGGCCATCCTCACACGGTGAGTTCGGGCCAAGGGGTTCCTCTGGAGTACGTATTAAAGCTCTGGCTCGCTCACGGTATTACCACGTCCCGGGTAGTGGGTGCGAAGGGAGTCGACTGGATTCTGGAGTTGCAGAAGCGGAGCAACGAAAATCGAATTTCAGCACCTCGGATTTATGCCTATCCCTCATTCGGGCAGGGATCCTCCAAACCTATCGCGTCGCCCGAGGATGCTCGCGAGTGGGTGGCCTGGGTTAAGGACAAGGGCGCGGATGGCATCAAGTTTTTTGGAGCCGCGCCAGAAATCATGACGGCAGCTCTTCAAGAAGCCAAGAAACTGGGTCTTCGGGCGACAGAGCACCACGCTCAGCTCGACGTTACGCGAATGAACGTCCTGAAAACCGCAAGTCTTGGCTTGACGTCAATGGAGCACTGGTACGGCCTCCCCGAAGCGCTCTTTGAGGATCGAATCATCCAGCATTATCCGCTGGATTACAACTACTCCAACGAGGCTCACCGATTTGGTGAAGCCGGACGACTCTGGAAGCAGGCCGCCGAGCCCTTTTCGCCTCATTGGAATGCGGTGATGGACTCCTTGCTCGCTATGGATTTCACTATAGACCCCACGTTTATCGCATATCTGGCAAGCAGGGATTTGATGCGTCAGAGCCGAAATGACTGGCATGCCATCTACACCATGCCTGCGCTCTGGGATTTCTATCGGCCGAGTCGGAATGCACACGGATCCTACTGGTTCTATTGGACTACCGAAAACGAAATGGACTGGAAGGAGAATTTCAACCTCTGGTTCACCTTCATCAATGAATACAAAAATCGCGGTGGAAGGGTGACTCTTGGATCAGATTCGGGATATATCTACAATCTGTATGGGTTCGGGTACATTCAAGAGATGGAGAACATGCGTGAAGCTGGATTCCATCCCCTGGAAGTGATTCGTAGCGCGACCATCATGGGTGCCGAAGCCCTCGGAAAGGACCACGAGATCGGGACCATTCAAGTGGGGAAAAAAGCAGATCTGGTGATCGTCCCCGAAAATCCTCTACAGAACCTCAAGGTGCTGTACGGAACGGGCTGGTGGCGCCTGAACGATGCCAGTGGAGAAGTCGAGCGCGTCGGCGGCGTCAGATACACGATCAAAGACGGTATTATTTTCGATGCCCGCGAGCTTCTACAGGATGTTCGAGATATGGTCGAAGCCCAGAAAGCGGACCGCGGAATGCCTCCCGGGCCGATGCCGATGAAAATCGAAACGGTCGATAACCTAACCCCTTCGCGAAGAAATCGATAGAACCGGTGTTCTAACCCCCAATTGGGTGTAACTTTCGCAGCCTTGACTTCGCCACGTACAAACTCAAATCCAAATTCCATGTCACGGATAAATATGGTATCGAGACTCTTATGCATGCTGCTGATGCTCGCGTTCGTTTCCGACGCAACCGCCCGCCAGTATTCGGATTCGTATCCGAAAAACGCAGACATCGATATGCTTGGCTACGTATTCAACCTGACATTTTCTGATCAGACTGACTCTATTGTGGGCGCCACCACCGCCACGGCGCGTTTCCTGGCAGTTGGTCATTCTGAACTGAGATTGGACCTCATACAACGCTCGGATGCTCTCGACGGCAAGGGAATGACTGTTTCTAGAGTGGTGATGGACGACTCTGATCTTTCGTTCCGACACGAAGACGATCAGATTTTTATTGATCTTGGACGTGATATGCGAGTCGATGAACGAATCGAAGTAACCGTTCATTATTCAGGCGAATCTGCAACTGGGCTGAAGATTGGCCCCAACAAGTATGGTGATAGAACCTTTTTCAGCGACAACTGGTCATCGAGAGTTCGAAACTGGCTACCCGTGGTAGATCATCCGTCCGATAAGGCGACGACCGAAATGATTGTCGTCGCTCCCGGGATATATCAAGTGGCGTCCAATGGCTCGATCGTGGAGAGCATGGATCTCGGAGATGGTACGAGGATGACCCATTATGTCAACGCCGTTCCCACGGCGACCTGGCTTTACTTCGTGGGCGTGGCGCAGTTTGCCATCCAGCAGGTCGACACTTTCGACGGCGTTCCGATAGAGACCTGGGTGTACTGGCAGGATAGAGACGCCGGGTTCTACGATTTTGCAGAGCCTTCCAAGAAAGTTTTGGCGTTTTATAGCGATCTGATCGGACCCTACGTCAACAATCGATTGGCCAACATCGTGTCGAACGCAACTCCAGGTGGAGGAATGGAGGCTGCATCAACACCCGCTTATTCTGATCGCTCTGTTTCCGGCACTCGCTCACGACGCTGGCAACATGTCATTATTCACGAAATAGCGCATCAGTGGTTTGGCAACGCGGTTACGGCGTATCATTGGAATGACGTGTGGCTCAGTGAAGGTTTCGCCACCTACTACACACTGCTCTTCCGGCAGCATCTCTATGGTCAGGACGATTTCATTGGTGGTTTGAAGGGGGCGAGGAACACGGTGGTGAACTTCTACGAAGATGACTATGATTTTCAGGTCGTCCGCGACTACATCGAGGACCTGAATAACGTCTCGGGATCCATGATGTATCAAAAGGGTGCGTGGACGTTGCACATGCTGCGTGAGATGATTGGAGTAGAGGCATATAACGCCGGTATTCGGTCTTACTACGCCGAATTCATGAATCGAAATGCTCAAACCGCAGACTTTCGTCGGCACATGGAAGAAGCATCCGGTAAAGATCTACAGCAGTATTTCAATCAGTGGCTGTTTCAGGGTGGAATACCCTCCCTGGAAGGATCTTGGGAAGTAGAGGGCGGGGAATTGGTCATCAACATCGAGCAGGTTCAGGAGACCTATGATTTCGAATTGATGGTAGATTTCGAGGTGCAGTTTTCCGATGGATCCAGCGAGGTGATTACGCTGCCCGTCGGTCGAGGTGAGCAGGTCCAGGGAGCGAAATTATTCGAAAACGCGGTAGTCGATGTGATCATCGATCCTAACACACGTCTTCTGGCGAAATGGACGTTTTCCAAACGGTAGGTTGCGTTGGAATTAATTCTTAGTGACTTTGATCGGGCACTTCTTGAGGGTGAAGAAGGCCCTGCTTCCAAGATGGCGATGCGCATTCTGCACCGAATGCTGCCGGTGTTTGGCGTGGATCGATTTATGGATATTTCGGCTGCGCATATCGATTCCACAGTTTACATGGGGATCGCCACCATGGAGTACGCCGAGAGGCTAGCCGATCTCGGTGCGCAGGTTCGAGTACCATCCACATTGAATGTGAGTGGAGTGGATGAATTTGGATGGGAAGACTGGGAGGTCCCACCGGAGGTGGCCGGTAACGCATTGCGTCAGATGCGGGCCTATGAAGCGATGGGGTGTACGCCGACCTGGACGTGTGCGCCTTATCAGACCGAGCACGCCCCTGTATTCGGCCAGCAGATTGCAGCGGGCGAGTCGAATGTGATCGGTTACTACAATTCTGTGATTGGTGCTCGCACCGAACGTTATCCAGACCTTTTTGACATCTGTGCGGCCATTACCGGTCGGGTTCCGGCCGCCGGTCTTCATCTGGACGAAGGGCGCGCGGGCACGACGCTGCTTCGGTTGAAGGGTGTGTCGCGCGCCCTCCAGGAGGACGATGCGTTCTACCCCGTCCTTGGTCATCTGCTCGGGCGAACGGCGTCAGACGGCATTCCTGTGGTAGAGGGACTGGAGGTCCAACCGAACGAAGATCAACTCAAGGCTGTTTGCGCGGGCGGAGCATCCGCTGGCGCAATTGCTCTTTTTCATCTTGTCGGAATTACTCCGGAGGCACCTACCGTTGAAGCCGCGTTTCTCGGTCAAACTCCGCAGGATGTCAGGGATATTGGGATGGACGATTTGAGGAAATCGTATCGGGAGCTGAGTACCAGTCACGGAGAAAAACTGGACCTGGTTGTTCTGGGAAGTCCTCATTTTTCCATTACTGAATTCAAGGCGCTCGCGCCGCTCGTCCAGGGGAAAACGTGCCACAAAGACGTCGAGTTTCTGGTGACGTGCAGCCGGGCTGTTCGATCAATCGCCGACCATGTCGGTTTGATCGCTCCGCTCGAGGCATTTGGGGCGAAAATCACGGTCGACACGTGCCCGCTTACCTCGCCGATGCTTCCACCGCGCATCAAACATCTCATGACCAATTCTGCCAAATACGCCTACTATTCACCGGGATTGCTGAACGTGGAAGTGACGTACGGCCGGCTTACGGATTGCGTCGAGTCTGCTATCCTTGGCCGAATCGAGAGGGATGAGGGAGTATGGAACGCGTAATTCAGGGAGAAATTATTATCCCGGGTGTTTCGTCCGGTGTTGCGCTGGCCAGCACGGAGCCGCTGAGTTTCTGGGGTGGATACGATCAGACGACGGGAGAAATCATTGATCGTCGGCACCCGCTCTCCGGCGAGATTGGTGCAAATCGTGTCTTGGTGCTACCCTATACGCGGGGTTCGAGTACGACCACTGCAATTTTACTGGAATCGGTCCGTGCAGGCGTTGCTCCAGCCGCTCTGTTGACCGATCGAGCGGACGTTTTCCTCGCTCTCGCATCGGTGGTGGCAGAAGAAATGTATGACGGCAGTTTCCCGATGGTCGCCCTCTCCAGAGACGATTTTGAGTCAATCAGGACCGGCGACGTCATCTCAATTGAGGAGAGCGGGCTCGTGAGGGTGACTAGCTCCTGAATTCCAAGGCGCTTTACAACATTCTGAGAAGCGGGCGCAGTCCTGTCGAGACATAATGCGTGCCGTCTGTGTAGATCCAGAAGCCTTCCACTCCGGGTAGGCCCTCTACCAGATCCTGGGCGGCTCCCGGGCGCATGACGGATGTCGCCGTCGCAAGAGCGTCGGCTGTCATCGTATCGGGTGCGACTATCGTCGCGCTGGTAACGTGGTCGACAAATTTTCCTGTCGCAGGATCAATCAGGTGAGAGACCTTCACGCCATCAACGGTTCGGGTCTGTAGGTAGGTGCCCGACGTTGCGACAGC
>CALBJU010000459.1 GCA_937893205.1 uncultured Bacteroidota bacterium | reverse complement strand
TTGATCAGACCTATCAAGGATTGGTACGTCTGGTTTTTGTGATCGGAACGCATGGCGCGCATGAGTATTAGACCGATGCGACTCGTGCCTTTCGACGAGCTGAACGAACCCTATTCAAGAGAATGGAAGAGATGAGGAAGGATGTGCCACGACATTTAGCACTCTTTGCTTTAGTGTTACTGGTGACCGGTGGCTCGGTGCATTCTCCAAAAACACTCAGCGTTGTCACCACCCTTCCTGATCTGAGGTCCATAACCGAAGAAATTGGCGGCGATCGGGTCGATGTGATATCCATCGCGACAGGATATCAGAATCCTCATTTCGTCGATCCTAAACCAAGTCACATCCTGAAGCTGTCCCGTGCTGACATGTTCGTCACGGTGGGACTTGATCTGACTCTGGGCTGGGTGCCGCCTCTTCTGACAAGTTCGCGCAATGCACGCATCCAACCCGGCGCTGCCGGCTACGTCGACACCTCGATCGGCGTACCCTTACTCCAGATTCCCTCCAGCGTGAGTCGTGAACGGGGCGACATCCACATCTTTGGTAACCCGCATTACTGGCTGGATCCCGTGCAGGGACACCGTATCGCTCAAAATATCCATGATGCTCTGGTGCGTCTTCAGCCCGAGGATCAGGATTATTTTACAGCCAATCTTCAAAGCTTCAATCTCAGGCTCGATACCAAAATTTCCGAATGGAAGGCGAAGATGCTGCCGTTCCAGGGCACCACCATTATTGCGTATCACAATCAGTGGCCCTATTTCGAGGCAGCATTTGGACTGGAAATCGCAGAATTTCTCGAGCCTAGACCGGGCATTCCTCCGACTCCCTCGCAACTGGCTAAGGTCATCCGGTTGATGCAGCAGGAAGAGATCAACGTTATCATCATTTCCCCCTACTACAAACCAGACGCCGCGGAATTGGTCGCCAGAAACGTCAATGGCAAAGTCGTGATCATGGCCTCTTCCGTGGATGCCTTTCCGGAAGTAAAGACCTACTTCGATCTCTTTGATTACAACGTGAATCTGATGATCGAGGCTCTGGATTCGTCCTCCCCCTGATAGTGGTAAAATCGTGCGCAATCCTGGGTGATTCTTTGGGGACTATTCCAGCGGTATACTATTTCCTATTTTCAGTCCGCTATTCCCGATCCCCCCGTCTATGACTGATCTCTTCGCACTGGACTTCGTCCGAAACGCTCTGCTGGTGAGCGTTGTCATGGGATTGATGCTGTCCTACCTCGGAGTACACGTCGTAGGCCGCGGAATCGTTTTCGTCGATCTGGCTCTCGGACAGATTTCGATGCTCGGGGTAGCGTTCGCTGCCTTCATTGAGCAGGATCCGACCGTCGTTTCAATTCTGTTTACACTTGTCGGTGCTTTTTTGATGTCATTCATCAAGGTGACGGACACGCGGCTGAAGCTGGAATCGATTATCGGAATCATTTATGCCGTGTCATCCGCGGTGACGGTATTGCTGATATCGAAAGCAGCCCACGGAGATGCGGATATTCAGGAAGTGCTATTCGGCAGCCTTTTCACGGTTACCAACAATCAGATCTGGTCAATGGTCGTCGTATTCGGCTTGCTGGGCGCGATGCATTTCATCTTTCGGAAACAATTTTTCGCGATCACCAGAAAGTTCGAAAACAAGGATGTGGAAGACATCAACGGCTTCAACCTCTGGAATTTTCTCTTCTACATCTCCATCGGCCTGGCCATCGTTCTAGCGGTGCGAGTGGGTGGCGTAATTCCTGTCTTTACACTCCTCGTCGTCCCTTCTGTGTCTGCAGTTCTGATGACTCGAAGCACGACCAGTATCGTTATTATTGCACTGCTGCTCAGCGTCGTAGGCAGCGTATTGGGCATCTACTTTTCGATTCAATTTGATTTTCCCGCCGGCTCCTCTCTGGTCGCGATGCTGGGAGTAATATTTGTTGTGGCTTCTCTTGTTCGACTTCTGCGTGGACGCTTAAAGCCGAGCAACTAGGATCTATCCGTCTTGCTCCTCCCGTCGAAGGACAATCTGCGGATTATGTGGACTCCCAATGCCGTCAACGGGAGAGAAGATCAGAATTTGATTTAATCATTAATATGCACCCAGAATCGATTACAACCGTATAATTGGGTGAACCGCTCATCCTGCAAGACATCAATGAAACTCTACGACGAAAAAGAAATCGGCGCCATTCTGAAGAAGGCGGCCGAGAACTCACACAAGGACAAGTCTGATTCATCGGTGGGTCTTTCCGTTGATGAAATAGAGCAGTTGGCCAGAGACGCGGGAATTGACCCCGATGAAGTTCGCAGAGCCATCTCCGAGATCGAAAATCAGTCCGACAGGAAGAAGGAAGAAAATTTCTGGGGTGGACCATTTTCGTTCACTCGCCAGATTGAAACTGATGGCGAGATTACGACGGCCCAGTGGGAGGCCATGCTGGTTGTAATACGAGATTTCTATCGGGGCTCGGGTAGGGTGAGCACCAGAGATAATGTTTTTGAATGGACAACCCCGATGTTCGTGGCAAACGAAGCTCAGGTCACCGCCCGAACGGGACATGGTAAAACCAATATCAGTGTTTTCTGGGACGGACGGTTGAACCTGGTTCCATTTTACATACCAGTTCCTCTGGTCGTGATCTTGTCATTTCTGATTGGCGAAGGAGCGTTGGAAATGTCGGCCGCTCCCGGCATCACCTTCGTTGCGGCCATGGGTAGTCTCGCTTTCCTGGCGGGGCGTTGGGCACTTTCCCGTTTCACGAACAAACGAAGTCAGAAACTTGACCGACTGATGGCTGGATTTGAGATGATCGCATCGAAAAAGGGAATGAAATCTCCTGTGGTTGATGCGAGCGATACTGTAGAACCGAGCCAAATTGCCGATAAAGAGCCTCTTTTGGAGCTAGAGGACGAGATTTCGGACGAACAGGCCTTCGAAGAATCGAGAATTCGCGAACGCTCTTGAATGCTCGCTGAGGCACTCCGATATTGCGACCCGCAACGTGGACCGCAATATCACCCTGAAATCGATGAAGCTCTTATTCTGCTGCCTTGTTCTCGGCATTTTCGCTCTGAATCCACTCGAGTCTAAGGCTCAGCCCCAGGAGCGGCCGATGTCCGTTCACTCCCTGGAAAACATGGACGGATTTCGTCCTGTTGCCGGTAACTGGCGGATAGCGGGGAATGCATCGGCGGATCGTCATACAACCCATCAGATCACCGCATCCGATGGAGATGGTGTACTGGTCAATATTCCCTCCGAGGGAGCACGGGAAAACCTGTTTTTCGATTGGGAGCACGGCGATATAGAACTTGAGCTGGAGTTCATGATGCCCAAGGGCTCCAATGCCGGCATCTATCTGCAGGGGCGTTACGAAATCCAGATGTTCGATAGCTGGGGTGTATCTCGGCCTACCTTTGCCGATGCGGGTGGGATTTACCAGCGCTGGGACCCGGATCGCGCCAGTGGCCAACGAGGATACCAGGGCCATCCCCCTCAGATGAACGTCAGTCGTGCGCCCGGATTATGGCAACAATTCCAGATCCGTTTCCAGGCGCCTCGATTCGACGGCGACGGCCGCAAAGTTTCCAACGCCAAAATGGTCAGGGTAGTGCACAACGGCGTTGTCATTCACGAGAATGTCGAGCTCACAGGACCCACCACCTCAGCGGCCTTTCAGGATGAACAAGCGATGGGGCCTCTCATGATCCAGGGCGACCACGGCCCGGTCGCCGTTCGCAACATTCGGTACAAGCGCTACCAACCAAATCTGATCTCTATTTCGGATACCAAATTTCAGCAGGTCGCCGGACTGTTCGATAGCGTACCTGACTTCCCAGCGTTTAGGGACGCGGTGGCGGATCCGATAGAAGGAATCGATTGGCGCGTGAGCGTAGAAGATCATCAAATGGCGATGCGCTTTTCGGGAAACATGCACATCCCTTACACCGGAGAGTACAGATTCCAATTGGAGCTCGACTGGATAACCGGAGATCCGCATTTCCAGAATGAGGACATCGGAGGAGGCAAGCTCGTGATTGGGAGCAACCTGGCTCTTGAACATGCAGGTAAAAATCGAACCGGGGCCGGTGAAATTGAACTCGAAGCTGGTGTGCACCCGTATTCCCTGACGATCTACAAAAATAGGGGAGGGAGAAACAGTCGGCCGCGAATGGCCCTGTATGCGGAGGGAACTGAGACACCACTTCATGCCCTCAACGCACCTGGTTCGCTCCCTGAACCCCGTATGGTACCCTCGATATACGTTCAGCCCACAGCTGAACCTGCTCTGATCAGGGGATTTATCAACCACGGGGGCAAAAAGAAGACACATACCATTGCGGTCGGCCACCCCAGTGGTGTCCACTATACCATGGATTTGCGGCAAGGCGGACTGCTACATGCGTGGAAGGGAGACTTTATCGAAACTACAGACATGTGGCATAGCCGCGGGCAGGCTCAGCTCGCCGTTCCCCTTGGTGGTGTCCTCACTTTTTCTGGTGAGCCAACTGTGGCTCACCTTGCGACGACCGATGCTGCATGGCCTGACAGCATGGACACGAGTTACACGTTTAAGGGTTATGAGCTTGACGCTGACGGTCATCCATCATTCATGTACATCATGGCAAATGTCGCCGTTTCGGATCACCTAAGTCCCGAAGAGGGTGGCCGTCACCTTCGCCGTAAGCTAACGCTGCATGGAGACTCGGCCCATGAGGGATATTGGGTTCGTGTTGCCTCTGGTTCCGACATTGCGCAACTCGATGAGGGTGGCTACAGCGTCGACGGAAACTCGTACTACGTCACGCTGGATGAAGCACATGAAGCGCAGGCCGTTATTCGCTCCGCTGGCGAGGGCCAGGAACTCCTCGTCCCCTTCTCAATGAGCGACGGCGAAGCCGCCGTGCGTTACACCCTGGTCTGGTAGAACAATGAATACAGTATCCATTTACTCTGCGCGTGTGGCCCGATTGATAAGCGTCGGTCTTTTTTGCTCCATCATGATCGCTGGCGCGCTGACCGCGCAGGTACCAGCAGTCGAAGCTGACTACTACAAGATCCAAACGCTTCCAATCCCGGAAGGAGTTGTCCTGGAAGTGGGCGGCCTTGAGATTCTGCCTGACGGTCAGTTGGGCGTTTCGACCCGCCGCGGAGAAGTCTGGCTGATCAAGAATCCATACATGACAGGTGGCGTGCGGCCTCAATTCAAACGATTCGCACATGGCCTCCACGAGGCGCTCGGCCTGGCATACAGGGATGGCGCCTTCTACACATCCCAGCGAAGCGAGTTGACACGGCTTAGAGACAACGACGGCGATGGCCGTGCGGATCTCTACGAGACGGTCTACAGCTGGCCCCTCGAGGGCAATTACCACGAATATTCGTTCGGCCCGCTGATTCGCGATGATGGCACCATGATCGTGACGCTCAATCTAGCGTGGGTCGGCTATGGCGCCAGTCTTTCGAAATGGCGCGGATGGATGCTGGAAATCACTCCCGACGGAAAAATGACGCCCATGGCCACTGGCATGCGCTCACCGGCTGGCTTTGGACTCGATGTCGATGGAGAAGTCTTTTATGGTGAAAACCAGGGAGATTGGATTGGTTCGGGTTACATCACGCACGTCGAGACTGGAGACTTTGTGGGAAATCCAGCCGGCTTGCGATGGACCGACCTGCCCGGCTCCCCGCTTTCACTGAAACCGGAAGATGTACCCGATTCCGGTCTACCCATGGTCGAGGTCGCACCTGATGTGCCCGACCTGAAACCACCCGCAGTATGGCTGCCTCACACGTTGATGGGGGTCTCGACCTCAGATATCCTGGCAGATACCACGAAGGGCGCCTTCGGACCTTTCGCCGGGCAGCTATTCGTCGGCGATCAGGGTCAGAGCCGAGTAATGCGCGTTTTCCTCGAGAAGGTGAATGGCGTGTACCAGGGAGCGGCCTTTCCCTTTCGTGAAGGATTCTCCTCCGGGGTCCTACGCATAGTGTGGGGGAAGGACGGGTCGATGTTCGTTGGCATGACCAGCCGTGGCTGGGGCTCAACAGGTCCAGCACCCTACGGGCTGCAACGCCTTGAATGGACCGGCCTCATGCCCTTTGAGGTGAAGTCTGTTGAAGCGAGATCGGACGGGTTTGAATTGACGTTTACAAAGCCGGTCGACCGTGAACTCGCGTCTGATCTGTCATCGTATCACGTAACCGGATTTACCTACAAGTACCACAGCACATACGGCAGCCCCATCACCAATCGGGAGACGACTCCGGTACGCGGTGTGCAGGTATCGGAAGACGGCTATAGCGCGCGCATCGTTGTGGACGGACTGCGCAAAGGCTACATCCACGAGCTCAAGATGACCAGTCTACGCTCTGCTGACGGCGAGCCGCTGCTGCACGACGTAGCGTACTACACGCTGAATGAGATCCCAGATGGCCCGCGCCTTGAGTTGGATGCCGGACAGACTGAAAGCGCTGCACCCATGTCGGCAGCGCGCGCCGCAGTGGTGCAAGCAAAGCGAGTGACGACTATGCCGGAGGATTGGACCGACGGCCCCGATGCAACCATTACGATTGGCACACAGCCTGGTCTGCGTTTCGATCTGCCCGCGTTTGATGTCCAGGCTGGAACTAGACTCAAGCTGGTTTTCAACAACAACGACGACATGATGCACAATCTGCTGGTCGTTCAGCCCGGCAGTGCGGACAGGGTCGGCGAACAAGCTATCGCACTCGGTCTCGACGAACCTGATCAACACTATGTCCCTGATCTCGACGAAGTCCTGTTCCACACGGTCTTGCTGGAGCCGGAAACGATGGAAGCAATCTACTTCACCGTCCCGGACGAGCCGGGTGAGTATAGTTATGTCTGTAGCTTTCCAGGCCACTCCTTCACCATGCGCGGTATCATGCGAGTGGTTGGCCGTTAAACCGTTCCGGACTCTGCAAGAGCCGGATATGACAAAGCCTCAACACGTTGCATCACAACATGCTGAGGCTACGCCATCTCTTCTGTTTGTCCGTCGTAAAGCTGTTTCTTCAAAACGACGATTGTGTCACGTCCACAGGAGGAAACGATACCGGTCCCGAATAGGGTGGTCCCTCCTGCTCAATCGGGAGCGCTTCGAGATCACCACTGGGATCCGTGAACGAGGTAGTGTAGACTGACTCCAGTTCTGCCGGCCATTCAGCGTCATACGTAAAAGGCTCTTTGAAGCGCCCCGGGAATATCGGAGACTGGTTTATGTGAGTATCACATCGAGAGTATGAGTCTCCTTGTGGAGGTGATAGGCTTCTTCGTACTCCGCCGGTGGAATGTAACCATTGCATTCGAGAAGTCGTTTTTGGTTGAACCACCACACCCATTCAAGGGTCGCCAGTTCGACCTGTTCGAGGCTTTTCCAAAGCCCACGTTGGTTGATCAGTTCTGTCTTATAAAGCCCGATGATCGTCTCGGCCAGTGCATTGTGATAGGAGTCTCCACGGCTTCCCACGGAAGGCTCAATGCCAGCTTCTGCCAGGCGTTTTGTGTAGCGGATGGAGAAGTACTGCACGGCCCGATCGCTGTGATGGACAAGTTGCTCAAGTCGCTGATTATCCCGTTCCCATAGGGCCTTCCGCCTTCGTTCTTTCCTTTTCATTCGTATTGGTGACCGCCGTCCTGGCGATTTCGACACAGGTGCGCAAGCTCGTTCATGCGAACCCGGCGGAGGTCTTACGCAACGAATATTGGAGGTCTGGCCGATGCTCGGGCTCGCTTGATTCGGGAAAGGTTCTCATCTTTCCCAAAATATAAAAGGCAGAATCGCCGGTGCGATTCTGCCTAATAATGCTCCCCGGGTAGGATTTGAACCTACAACCTTGCGGTTAACAGCCGCACGCTCTACCGTTGAGCTACCGAGGAATGTGTGCTTCACAGGGTCCGATATAGAACACGGGAAGCGGGCGCAAAGATAGGACGATTCCGTGGGTAGGACAACTCTCTTTACGCCCTTTTCAACATAGCGTATTCGGATAGGCTCCACGGCGCAATTAGTTCGGCCAGAAGGAGGCCAAGCCCTTTTGTGAATTCAATATTAGGGAGTGACTCGATTCGGGGTTAATGCGGCTTACTGGGTGGATATGTACCACCAAAGCCCTCAAGGGCGGAAAAACCATTCGTGAAAGCATTTTTTGCACCTCTTATCATCGTCGGAGCGGTCATTCTGACCGGATGTGAGTCGGCGCAAATTCCTATGGGCGATGCAGATGAAATAGACATCGATGAGCACCTGATAGGCGAGTGGTGGCATTGGATGACGATGGAGACGAAACAGTTACACTGAACATCTGGGCCTTCAACGAAACCGAGTATTATCTGGAATGGCTCTCAGATGATGAAGATGAAGGAATCGCTCGCTTGAGAGCTTTTTCTACAAACGTCGACGGCGTTTTCTTCTCGAATGTTGTATGCATAAGCTGCCACGACGAAGACGAAGAGGAATGGTACTTCTTTCGATACGACAAGGAGGGCAGTAATGTCTTGATCCTGCAGGAAATCGACAATCAGCAGTACCGCGATGCGATCGGAGACATGACCCGCTCACGGGATGTACGGCGCTACATAGCAAGGCATCTTGATGACAACGACTTCTTCGACGATGAGGTCATTCGCTTCAAGCGGGTTATGGATTGAGGGAGATAGGATATAAATAGGGAAGGGGGGCCGCTGTGCGGCCCCCCTTCTTTCGATTCTATCAATGGTGTTGACAGGGAATGCTTTCGACGCGCTAGAGCAGAATTAAATAGGTGATCTTGGCCACTCCAATTCTGCTGTTCAGCAAGTAATCGGCGCGTGGATCGAAGAGTACTTCGTTGTCCCCGGTAACGTGGTACGACATGTTGAAGACGAGGAACAGATCCGAGCCAGGTGTATGAATCCAATCGATTCGAATATTCGCGTTTACGTCCCGAGAAAAATTGTCATACTGAATCAGCGCCTTGGCAAACAGCTTGCGGCTGACGCTGGCCAGGATGTCCACGGACGCGGTCGTTGCGCTGAATTTCCCATTGTCGATAGACAGATCAACGTTGCTTTTACTGAGACGTCCTCCCAACGTGAGGTATTTGGACTGACGGTAGCCTGCACTGGCGCTCATGTTGGTCCGGTCACCTCCATAAAAATCGCCAGCTTCTACAGAAACTGTACCAGAAAACTTCCGGCTGGGATCGGATTGGAATCGGGCACCATAACGCGTTGACCTGTAGTCGTCTGCCAAGATTTCGGCGTCGGGGCGGATGTGGAAAGAACCCTCCAAACGGTCGAAATCTCGAGAAAGGCTGAATCGAATCAAGTCTCTTTCGCGAGATGTCAGTGTCAGAAATTGACTTACTGACCATGATTGTAGATTGTCGTCCTGCCCGTTGATATTTATCCCCATGGCGTGATACTGAATCTGTCGGAACGGACCCTTTTCCAAAAATGGACTGTAGGTTATTGTTGCAACAGCCTGCTTCATGTCGCGACGGCGGACAAATCCCAGAGCCGGACGATAGTTTTCACCAACGCTCGTATAGGACATACTGGCTCCGTACACGCGATTTCGAAGATTCAGACTGACACTCCCCGCCCAGTCTTCATTGTCAGGGTCTGCGTCGCGAACATCCGTAAACCAGGCATCCACACTGCTGGCCGAGCCGAAACGTTGCTGCATATCGACACCAAGTGCCCGATTCCAGTCATCGCCCTGAGCGAAGCTCGTGAAAATGACGCCGGCTGATCCGCGTGTAAAGAAATTGGTCTGGATACGAGCCACGGCGTTGTTTGCAGACTCTTCGCCGAAGATCCGGCTCATCTTTTTCCCAAAGCTTCCTTCGTCCGGACCGGTTTCAATTCCGAGAAGGCCGACATTAAATCGTCCGATCTGGCCCGTGAGCCGGGTACCGGCCAGAATGGATTCACTCAGCCCGATCCGACGAGAGAAAAATGTCTGGGTCCGGCGAGAGTCACCATGCTCAAATATGCCCGAACGTTCCAGGAAAAACTCTCGCTTTTCGGGAAAGAACAGGCTGAAACGAGTTAAATTGAGCTGGGTATTGTCTGCCTCAACCTGAGCGAAATCAGTATTGATGGTGAAGTCGAGGGTGAGATTGGACGTGATGCCGTACTTGATATCAACACCAGCATCGTAGGTCGTTTCCGACTCGGTGTCCTCGACGCTGAGATCCGGTCTCACCCTTTGTGCACCGGTTATCACATACGGCTTGATCTCAATATTCTTGCCTCGTCTAATATTTTTAAGCCCGGTCAGTCGTCCGTATCGCGAGACCGTTTTGATGTCATCCGAATAGCCGGTGCCGTATGAGAGAGGGATGAGAGGCCAGTTCTGGATTTCGTTTTTCCGATTTACCGTCCGGCGCATCCAGAGGCCGAAAGTCAGATCATCTCCCTCCGGGAATCGAAGTTGACGAAAGGGAATCCTGACTTCCATTGACCAGCCCTGATCGTTGATGACGGTTTCGCTCGTGAATACCGCGTCCCAACTATAGGAGTCAATGGTCATGTGCTCGTCGGCAATAAGAGCATCGTCCTGGGTGCCGAGTGCGTTCATCTCGAACAGGAATGCATTTCGTCCATCGAGGAAGGTATCGAGACCGATGTAAGCGTGATCATCCTTGTCATTGCGGCCGCCCCTTTCCATGTTCTTGGCGCGAATCAGGTGAGGCTCTTTGTCAGAAAATTGAAAAGCGAAATACAGGAAGTCACTGTCGTAGGCCACCTTCGCCCAACTATCCTCCGTCGGCTTAGCTCCTTCGTTGGGCCAGCGCTGCACGAAATCCGACATGGGTTGGATTTGCTGCCACACGGAGTCGTCGAGGTACCCATCAATTTTCGGAGCCTCATCTGCGAACGTGGCCTCAATAGATGGTACGATTGCATCTGACGGTGCACTCGTATCCTGCGCAAGTGCAGGGCTGGCGAGTAAAGCCACGACTATGAATGAAATACAGTATCCAGACTTCATAGAGAACTTGAGATTGGCTTCGAGAACGAAATGCAAATCAGATCTGATTCGACTCGAAATTTACCAAAAGAATGTCTCTCGGTCGTGAAAGGGGCGTCAATACGGTTCGACATGTTGTTTCCACGTGACGAACTTCGTACCATTCGAGCCCGATTCGCACGGTCCAACCGTGTACTACCTGCCCTGGTGGCGGAATTGGTAGACGCGCTAGCTTCAGGAGCTAGTGTCCATTAGGGCGTGGAGGTTCGAGTCCTCTCCAGGGCACAATATTACAGCCTCAGCACGTTGTGATGCAGCGTGTTGAGGCTATTGTCATTTTGCGAGTGCTCCCAGACCTGATAGCTGTTCTAGCGCCCCACCACCCGCATTATA
>CALBJU010000458.1 GCA_937893205.1 uncultured Bacteroidota bacterium | reverse complement strand
CATCAATTCACCTAATGCTGATGATAAATCATCCTTTATTGACTCAATTTGTCCACAAATCACGGCAATAGATGCCTATTGAGGGGCGTTTTATACTGACGCCCCTCCTCGGGAAAAAAGCTGTGCTGACCGCCGGCTACTCGCCGTTCAGATTTATTTCATTGTCCGCTACGACCTGAAAGTCCCGATAGCGGGCTACGAGCGGTTCGACGTCTGCCTTGAATCTGGGTGCGACACGAAATCGCAGACGCACGACCGCATGAATTTCATCTTCGTATGGAGTTCGAGCCCAGGTGTAATCCTCAGAGAGAATTTCGCCGATGCGTCTGAGATGCGCCACGGCCTTTTGATCGGTCACCGGAAGAAGGACGTCCCCTTCAATGAAATCAGCTTCCATGAAGCGGAGCAATCTGTGCTTCAGGTCGGTGAGTCCAATGCCTCTGAGTGCGGACACAAACGCGGCGTCCGGAAAATCGTCCTTCAGACCAAGCAATTCCTCAGTGTCCGCGATCGCATCAATCTTATTGAAAATAATCAGCGCTGGATTTTCGTGTGCACCCAGCTCCTTGAGGGTCTCGATGACCACCTCTTTTTGCTCCCGCCAGTTTCGATGTGACGCATCGATGACATGCAGCAGAACGTCCGCTTCCCGAACCTCATCGAGCGTACTCTTGAAGCTCTCGATCAAACGGTGAGGGAGCTTTCGAATAAAGCCCACCGTATCGGAGAGCAATACCTCTTTGTTCGGAGCGATGTTGACCACCCGTGTGGTGGCGTCCAGCGTTGCAAAAAGACGGTTTTCAGCTACGAGATTCGTCTGAGCAAGGGCATTCATCAGCGTCGACTTTCCAGCATTGGTATAGCCAACAAACGAAACTCTGGTATACTGAGAGCGGCCCTTGCGTTGGGTCTTTCGTTGACGGTCAATCTTGATCAGTCGCTCCTTCAGCGTTGAGATGCGTGCGCCGATCATGCGGCGGTCCGTTTCAATCTGTGTTTCGCCCGGCCCGCGCATCCCGATTCCACCTTTTTGACGACTCAGGTGGGTCCACTGCCGGGTCAATCGAGTCCGCATATACTCGAGCTGCGCCAGCTCAACCTGGGTTTTAGCCGTAGCTGAACGCGCGTGTCTCACAAAAATATCCAGAATGAGCGCCGACCGATCAAGCAATTTGCAACTGACCTCGCGCTCTATATTCCGAAGCTGAATTGGACTCAGGTCGTCATCGAAGATGATCAGATCCGCCTTCCTGTCCGCGGCGAGCTCGGTCAGCTCGGCGATCTTTCCGCTCCCCACGTACGTGGCCACATTGATTTTTCGGACAGAGGGCAACATGACATCTGTAACCTCTGCTCCGGCAGTCTCTGCCAACAGCGCCAGTTCCTGGAGGGAATCATCCACATCCAATCGAATCTCACCCGGAGTTACAACTCCTACCAGGATCGCCTTCTCGCGATCACCCTTTTTGGTGTTGTGATGTTTCTGCTCTTTGTCGGAGATAGGCCGTCGACCTCTGATCAATTCTCGAGTGCTCTTCGCGCCATTACCCGCTCGACGGTTTCCTCGAACTGACTGTCCAGCTTACCACGTAAGATGCTTCTGAAGCGATCCACTTCCTGAAACGGAACCACCAGATCAAGACGTTTTCGCTCTCCGAAATTGTCCTGATATAGAAAGGTGAAATGAACGCGCTTCTCTTCCTGGACCTCAAAATAATCCGATATCTGTCGCCACCCGACCGCTTCGCCTGATCGGCCCGCTTCGGGAATCAATCCATATTCGGTCACAATCACTGTCGAGGACAGAGCCACTGCGAGAAACCAGAGCATTCCCCCTGCGAAATAGCCGATGAAAACCGTCAGGCTCACGCTCTCGATGGTGTTCTGCGCGTAGACCAAGAACACGGCCACAATGCCCATAAACAACGTGGGCCAGATGGGCAGGCTGCCGATCTTTCCTGAACGCCATGTCATGCAGACACCACGAATCCGGAGCCGCTGCATCAGTGTCATGGACAGCAACACCGCCGTGACGGCCACGAACGAAATCACAAGAATGGTATGAAGCGTATTAATCAAAATATACCCTGTCGGGCTCAGGCCGCAGCTTCAGGCCGGAAGTGTTTGCTCACTATCATTTCAAGGACGAGAAATACCAACGCAAGTCCTAAAAAGACGTTCCAGAGTTCGACGCCAGTTCGGGCTGCCCTCAACTGGTCCTCCAGGGCGGCGGATCCTGTCAGTGAAAGATGCATCACTGACACTTCCGTGCCGGACAGAAGGGATAGATGCTCTGCGACCTCGGCCGGATCTGCCAACGCGAGATCGGATTCGTTGGGCGAGGGGTGCACCACAAAGCGTCGAATGGTATTTCCAGAGGCAATGATTTCGAATGTGCCAGGAAGAAAAAACGGTCCCGCCAGATTGATGACAACTCCGCCGAGTACCCTCCGCTGATCAGGAATAAAATCTCTGCCGGTTTCGTCGCGAACGGTAATGGACGCTCCGTCCTGTAACCCCGCAAGACGGAGTTGCAATGAAGACCCCGCTATCATTTCATCGCCGCTGACACTCCCCGTCGCGGAGAGATAGTAGAGCGAGCGGTAGAGCATTGGAATAAAGAGCCCGCGTACCGGAAAGTCACTCCAGACGGCCCCGGCTTCGATCGAGTACAGAAGCACCGATCCCTGTCCTGATCGAATTTCCTGGAGAAAGGGATGGCCGCTCGTCAGTGAGATGACGGTCTGCTCCGTCCCCCGACCTGGTTGATAAGCCAGCGTCTTGAAGATCACTGGCTGCTCGAGCTGTGGCGTCCTGCCGTTCGGGTCCGGTTCAAACATCCCCTCGAACAGTGGATGATCGGTGTCCACCGCCTCAAAGGTGCCAACCATTTCTGCATCCGAGCTTCCTTCGGATATTCCGGTGATAGTGCCCGCGCCGAGGTCCGCCAACAAGTCGTTGTAGTCCCCGAGAACCAGGTTATCCCCCGAAAAGACGAGGAGTCCTCCACCACCTTTCACGTATTCTGCCAGTGCGGCCCGTTCGCCGGAGGACAGATCTCTTACACCTGCCAAAATTACCGCGTCGTAGGAGCCCAGGATGGTTCCAGCCAGGGCAGTTTCTGGAATTTCATCGGCGGAAAATCGCATGGAACCGCCGGCAAGCTCATTGGACAGGCTCAGGCGAACGTATTCATCCCGAGCCCCCGTGCCGGTGACGATGAGAATGTGCCGCTCTTCGGGTACGTGCAAAGTGAACTGGCGTTTATTGTCGAATAAATACTGATTGTCGTCGATCTCCACATGCCCAGCGAGCCACCCGCGCTGGCGAGGGGACGCTACAAATCGCGCCGTGGCCGTAGAAGATGCCTGAATATCGACGGTTGCCTGGGCAATACGCTCGCCCTCCACGAACAGGGAAGCCACGAGGCCCCTGACATCTTCGGATCCGTAATTGGTGAACTGCGCTTCAAACTGGACCGGTTGACCCTCGGTAATAATCTGACTTACGACTCGCACGTCAGACACGGACAGGTTTCCACGGCCGTCGGTACCAACCGGAAGAAGGACGATTCGAATATTTTCTCCCACATCCAGTGCCGAGCTGTCCGAAAGTGTGCTGCTCTGAAAATCAGAGACCACAAATAGGTCCAGATTGATATTGGCTCTTTCGGCGAGCCGCGAAGCGGCGAGCCGAATGGCATCGGTCAGCTTCGCATCTCCGTCCTGGAGTTGGATGGCAGCCAGGGCATCAGAAGCGGATTGAGCATTTTGGTGGGGAACTGTCGTTGAAGGAAGGCTCGGACTGGGAATGAGCATGATCTCATCACCCGACTGAAACTCATCGAGCAAGCCCGATGCAATGGTTTTCGCCTGATCCACATAGGATCCAGAGCCATCGCGAAGAATCATCGAGGTTGAATTATCCAGCACCAGCGCCGTCGATGTACGGCCCCTTCCCCCGAGTTTGCCTACCAGAGATCCGCGAAGAGTGGGCCTCGAGAAGGCCAGAACCAGGCAGGCAATGGCAAGCGTCCGAAGGGCAAGCAGCAGCCACTCTTTGATGCGAACGCGTTGCATCGTGCTCTTTTTCAACTCGTGCAGAAATGCGAGAGAGCTGAAATCCACCCGTTTGGGTCTTCGGAAATTGAAGAGGTGGATAATCAGGGGAATCGCTGCAGCCGCCAGCCCAAACAGAATGAACGGATTTAGAAAGGTCATAAGATCCGGGTAAAGAAGAGCAGGATGGTTGGGCGCGGCGTTTGTGCGCACCCTCCTACCCGGTGCATGATTCGCCTGTTCCGCCCCGTGAATGGGCAAAATCAACCCTCTCTGACGTCGACCGCCGCGTGTTTGTTACCCACCGGGCAAGAGGGACTCCTCCGGCGCCTGGGCTGGTTTTCACCCCGCTCGCCTGGGCATCCCCGGTTGCAGTGACAAGATATTTATCCTCCTTCGAAGGCATCCAATTAGTCGCTGATGCGTTCTTGTGGTTTGCGCCTTTGGGTTCGCTCGTCCACCCGAGCCTTCTGCTGCGGCGCTTTTAGTCAGAGATGAAGTCGGAAATCCGTTGGCAGCGAAAAAGACATCTATCGAAAAAGGGAAGCCGTCTCCCAAGAGTAAGGAGCGCGTCATCACGATACGGGGTGCCCGCCAGCACAATCTCAAAGGGGTGGATCTTGACCTGCCACGGGGCAAACTGATTGTCTTTACGGGGCCTTCCGGGTCTGGAAAGTCCTCCCTGGCGTTCGATACAATCTATGCGGAAGGACAGCGACGTTACGTCGAGAGCCTGAGTGCCTATGCTCGTCAATTTCTCGAGCGCATGGACAAGCCCGACGTGGACTTCATTTCCGGTCTCGCTCCCGCCATCGCCATCGAACAGAAGACCGTTTCTCGAAACCCTCGCTCTACCGTCGCGACTCAAACGGAGATCTACGATCATCTGAGATTGCTGTTCGCCCGCATCGGCAAGACGATTTCACCCATCTCTGGTGAACAGGTCACGAAGGACTCTCCCCGTTCTTCGGCACAAAAAATACTCGCCGCTCTCTCGGACGGCACGCGATTTTATCTCTGCTTTCCCTTTCCGACCCACCGAAAGGCGTCCATGAAAACGGAACTGCACGCGCTTCAGCAGCGCGGCTTTTTTAGGCTACTCGTGTTGCCGACAAAGAAGCAGGCCGAAAAAGGTGGGCTAGAGTCGATCATCGACTTGAACGAAACCTCTCCAGACAAAGTCAAGACTCCGCGCACCCGACTGCTTGTGCTCGTGGACCGACTCATTGCAAAACCGGGCGACGAAGCTCTTGAATCCCGTCTGGCTGATTCCATAGAACAGGCGTTCACGGAAGGGAGCGGAAGATGTGTTGTCGTGGTCTCGGGAAGAGCGGAGGTCCAGGCCTTTTCACAGTTTTTCGAACGAGACGGCATGCGATTCGATGAGCCAACTGCGCACCTGTTTTCGTTCAACTCGCCGGTCGGAGCCTGTCCGGTGTGCCAGGGATTCGGTCGAACGGCTGGAATCGATCCGGACCTGGTCATCCCGGACCCTGAACTTTCCATTCGGCAGGGTGCCATCGCTCCGTTTCGGGGTGAGTCATGGAGCAGGTATTTCCGCGCTCTGATCCGGGTCGCAGCCGACGAGCGCATCAACATTGACATCCCGTTCAACCAGCTCGACTCCTCTTCTCGGGAGCTGGTCTGGGAAGGAAAGGCCGATTATTCTGGAATATTTGGTCTGTTTCGATACCTGGAAAAAAATAACTACAAGATGCACTTTCGCATCTTTCACGCTCGGTTCAGGGGTTATTCCGTCTGCGAGGAGTGCGGCGGTTCGCGACTGCGCAAGGAATCGGGATACGTTCAGATCGCGGGACATACGATTGGTCAGCTTAGTGAGATGACCACCGTCGACGCTCGGACTTTTTTCGATAACCTGAGTCTCAGCGAACACGAAGAAGCCATTGCGGGCCGCATCGTAAAAGAAATCAGAAGACGGCTGCGCTACCTCGTCGAGGTCGGCCTGGAGTATCTGACTCTTGATCGTCTGAGCCAGACCCTGTCTGGTGGGGAGAGTCAACGCATTCATCTGGCCACCTCACTCGGTTCATCACTGGTCGGAAGCCTCTATGTCCTCGACGAACCTTCCATCGGCCTGCACCCTCGTGACACCGATCGGCTCATCAGTATTCTCGAGCACCTCCGGGATATCGGGAATACCGTGTTGGTGGTGGAACACGAGGCCAAAATGATGGAGCGGGCCGACTATATCGTGGATCTCGGGCCTGGTGCCGGACGCCACGGCGGCCACATCGTAGCAAGGGGACCAACAGAGGCAATCCTCGCGGACCCGGCTTCGCTGACCGGGGCCTACCTCAATGGGACAAAACGAATCGAGGTACCCAAAACGCGGCGAAAGCCGGATGAGCGCAATCGCATCATCATCGAAAATGCCCGCCAGCACAATCTAAAAAGAATCGACGTTGCCTTTCCGCTCGGCGTTATCGTCTGCGTGACCGGTGTAAGCGGATCTGGAAAATCTACGCTGGTCACAGATACCCTCTGTCTGGGTCTGTCCAAACTCAAGGGAACGCATTCGGGCGATGCCAAGGTCGGTCGACACACCTCGATACGGGGACATCAGTTGATCGACCACGTTGAGATTGTGGACCAATCTCCGATCGGACGATCGCCCAGATCAAATCCTGCGACGTACATAAAGGCGTTCGACACGATTCGCGGGCTCTTCGCCTCCACCTACCAGGCGCGCATTCGCGGATACAAGCCGGGGTACTTTTCCTTCAACGTACCCGGCGGTCGTTGTGAGACTTGTCAGGGCGAAGGTGTCGTAAAAATTGAAATGCAGTTTCTGGCGGATCTGTATCTGGAATGTGAGGGCTGCAAGGGTAAGCGCTACAAGCAGGATGTCCTCGAAATTCACTTTCAGGGGAAGGCGATCGACGAAGTTCTGGATATGACTATCGAAGATGCTGTCGACTTTTTCTCCGAAGAAAAGTCCCTCGTACGAAAACTTAAGGTATTGTGTGACATAGGATTGGGATACCTGAGCCTGGGACAGCCATCGAACACGCTTTCGGGCGGCGAAGCCCAGCGAGTCAAGCTGGGTGCACATATGGGCAAGGCTACGCGGGATCGCACGCTGTACGATTTTGAT